>JAPYSD010000734.1 GCA_029936705.1 Croceicoccus sp.
ATGTTTGCTATTACCGGAGAAGGATGGTGCCGCTTACAGGACTCGAACCTGTGACACCCGCATTACGAAACAGGGTAAAGATTTCGGGGAAGTCGATAATCTTTAAAGGTTTGTTCAACCCATGGAGAAACAGGGCTTAATCCACCCACGGATTACCCAAAGTCCGTAGGTTGTCGGCTAGCGCGCTGTCCTATCGAAAGCCTTTTCATAGGATCGATCGTCCGAATTCAACCCGGGCCAGAACCGCAACTCTTCGGCGGCACTTCGCCACTATCACCTGTTGGCGGCCTTATGAGCAATAAATCAGAGTGTAGCTGTTTAGACTTCCGCGCACTTCAAACGTGTTTTAATATGGTTATTTCAATTGTATTTAATTTTACTTAGTAACCTGGCTAGCTATAGATAGACCAACTAATTATACTGAAAGGAAAGTGCCTGACCACCCAACCATACCCACATTTTCGTAGATTCATACTGCGCCACAACTTTGCTATTTGACGCGCCTCTGCCGAGCGCGTGGATCAAGTCGGTAAGGTCTTGAACAAGGGCGCCAACTGAACACTTGAGAGCGATGTATCGCTGCCAGTTTCATCGTATCCCAGTTCGTCGATCGGGTGGACAAGCGCAGACCAACCGATGGCGTCTTCGATTTCAACTTTGGTATCATCTGTCCGGATAACGACGATGTGACTCAAATCACCAAGCCCCTGCGCGTCAATCTGGCCCTGCCATTCGATCAGAAGATTGAGCAGGTCGCTATTGTGCGGCTACTGCAGCGCGGCTGCGTTGAGTAGGGAAAGCATTGCTGTGCTCCTTCCACAAAAAAGGCGCCCTTTCGAGGCGCCGCTTGCGTTTGCGATTGACGAGTCGGTCAGCAGGGAGACCACCGGCACAAAGCTGGAACCGCCGTCATGGCCGGGTTTAGAGTTTTCACGTTCACATAGAGCTTGCTGGCAGGCCGACAGGGGCAGGGGGTCGGCGCCCTCCCCTGTTTCAACGAACAGGACTTAGCCGAAGCCACCGTCCGACAGGATGAAGATGACCCTCGATCCAACTGCTGTGCTGGAAAGCCAACTCCACCGGCATCAGGAATGTTCTTGACCAGCCGCCGGCCATGGATGACCTGAGCTTCCACCCGCAGTTCGCCGCGTTCCACAATCAGGAGCTCGGCCGGCTCTTCGAACGCGAAGTTATAGTAGGCAGCAAGCCCTCCTAATGTTCGATAAGGATCTTTTGAAGTTCTGGCTTGAGCGGCGTGTGTAGGATGCGCGCCACCGCCTCCACCGTGCGGATTAGAGCGGTTTCCATTCATTCCGGTTCATATCCGCAGGATTTGAAGTAATTGGT
>JAPYSD010000204.1 GCA_029936705.1 Croceicoccus sp.
CGACGAGATCGTGCAGGAAGCGCTGCGCGCCGTGGTCGGCCGCGTGCTGGGAGAGGTGGAGGCCGCCGGCGGCCTGCCCCCCGGCAGCCATCATTTCTACATCACCTTCAAGACGGGCGCCGCGGGCGTCGAGATTCCCGCCGACCTGCGCGCGCGCTTCCCGGACGAGATGACGATCGTGCTGCAGAACAAGTTCTGGGACCTGTCGGTGGCGGACGACCATTTCTCGGTCGGGCTCAGCTTCAACCAGATCCCGGCCAGGCTGGTCATCCCGTTCTCTGCCATCACCGCCTTCGTGGACCCTGCGGTCGAGTTCGGACTGCAGTTCCAGGCCGTGGCCGAGGCGGACGACGCGGAACCGCACGGCGATGCCGAGAACGATTCGGAACAGGGCGTGTCTCCCAGCGTTGAGGGAGGAGAGACGCCGGATGACGGATCCAATGTCGTGACGGTGGACTTCGGCAAGAAGAAATAGAAGCTGCCACGAGATCCCTCTGGCAGCGCAAGGACCGGGGGCGTTCAATGGCATTATTTGGCAAGAGCCGCAAAAAGGCAAAGCGCGGAACACAGGCAACCGACGAGAACGGCCTGCCGGGCTTCAGCCCCAATCCTATGACCAACCTGATCCTGACCGACATCGCCCTGCGCGGTGTCAGCCGGATCGCGCGCCGCGTGACCGAGCAGAAGATGCTGAGCAAGCGCTACAGTAAGGACGACGCGAAGAAGGTCATGGCGGGCCGCTCGGTCGGCGAAACGCTGCTGGCCGCCGCCGTCGCCCGCGTCGCGACCCGGTCGATGCCGGGCGCCGTCGTGATCGGCGGCGGATTGCTGGCCAAGGCGCTCTATGACCGGCGCAAGGGGCATTCCGCCAAGATCGAGGGCCGCAAGGCGCTGCACAAGCGCATGGTCGAAGCCGAAGACTAACGCCCGGCCCGGCCTCGATCCGTTCCAAGAGTTGGAGAACGCGTTCTCCGCGCTTGACGCCTAGCCCCCGGCGCGGCCATCAGCGCGCATGGTCGATCCGCAGTCATCCGAAACTCGTCCCCCCGCCGTGCTGTCGCGCCGCGGCCTGATGTTCATCCTGTCCTCGCCTTCGGGCGCGGGCAAGACGACGATCGCGCGCAAGCTGCTTCAGGCGGAAACCGGACTGGCAATGTCGGTATCGGCCACGACCCGTTCGATCAGGCCGGGCGAAGTCGACGGGCGCGACTATCATTTCGTCGACAAGCCGACCTTCGACCAGATGGCCGACAATCACGAATTCCTGGAATGGGCGCACGTGTTCGGCAACAGCTATGGCACGCCCAAGGCGCAGATCTGGGCCGGGCTGAAGGCGGGAACCGATTTCCTGTTCGACATCGACTGGCAAGGCACGCAGCAATTGTCGCAGCGCGCGCGCGAGGATGTCGTGCCCGTGTTCATCCTGCCGCCCAGCATCGACGAGCTTCGCCGCCGCCTGATGGCGCGCGGAACCGACGACATGAAAGTGATCGAGGCCCGCATGGAACGCGCGCGGGCGGAGATCAGCCATTGGTCGGATTACGATTACGTCGTCGTCAACGACGATGTCGATCGCTGCTTCGAAAAGGTGCGCCGCATCCTCGATGCCGAGCGGCTACGGCGCGAGCGGCAGACCGGGCTGGTCAATTTCGTGCGCCAGCTGACGGGCGAAAGCTCGCCCACCTGATCTGTCGCAGCGGCGTCAGAACGCCTTGCTCCAGCGCAGGCCCGCGCCCATGTCGGCGCCTGCAGCGGCGATGTGGCCCGGATCGCGGCGCAGGAACAGGCTTGCCGCCGCGTTGCCGCCCCAGATCGGCCCTTCCCACGACAGTTCGGTCGCGATCTCGCGCCCGCTGGGGCTGAGCGACAGGCGCGAGACACCCATGGTCGCGCTTTCGCTGCCGTAATCGTACGCGACCGGCAGGTTCAGCGCGAGCGCACCCGATTCGACCCGCAGCGGCTGCGACACGCGCAGCGCCAGCCTGTCCTGCTGCGTGAAGATGCCGCTGCGCGCCGCGTCGATGCTCCAGCCCGATGTGCGCAGCATGGCGGCGCCCGCCATCAGCCCGCCCGTCCGCGGCCGCGTGAACCCCTGCCGCAGCGACGCGCCGACGCGCCATCCGGGTGCGGCGTCCCAGCCAGCCGCCAGGTCGACGAACACGCTGTCCGCACCGCCCCTGCCCACCAGCGCACTTTGAAAGCTGCTGCCCAGCAAGGTCGCGTCTTCCTGCATCCACGAGGCACCGAGCGTTCCCTCGACCGCTCCCGCCCGTGCATCGGCGGAAAGGCCATAGCGAGCGAGGCGATTGCGCCGGGCCGGAAGGATCGACAATTCTTCGTCCAGCCGGGCGTTCCAGACCGTGCCGCTCTCTCCCGCCAGGGTCAGGCCCCAGCCGCCCATGTCGCGGCGCACGGCCATCGACCCTTCGTTCATCGCGGCGAAGCCCAGGTCGGACGCTGCTTCCTGAGCGACCATGAACGCCGGGCGGTCCGCGCCGCGCAGGCTGGCCTCCAGCCCGCCCGCGCCCTGCCGGAAGCCGAATGCGACTTCCGTCCCCGGCGCGATGCGCGCGCTGATCCGCGCGGCCAGCAATTGCGCCCGCGCCGCGTCATCGCTCTGCAACTGCATGGGACCGCCGCCGCGCGGGCCATGCATGGAATCGGCGATCGAGAAGGAGGCGCCCAGTCCGCCCGCCCGCATGCTCGCACCGCGTGCGCTGCCCATCAGCGCGCGCGCAAGGTCGCGGCGCGGCGCGGCATTGCGCAACCGGCCCGCCAGGTCGACGGCATAGGCACGCCCGTACCCGTCGAGGATGATCGCCCCGGTCGTACCCTGCTGTCCGGCATCGCCCATGGCGGGGCTGACGCTGCCCGCCGCGGTCGCCAGCGACAGCGCGGTGCCCTGCCCGGCCAGGGTGGTCGTCCCGCGCGGCGCGAAGGCTGCGCCGATGTCGAGCACGCCGCGCCCGTAGATCTCGTCCGTCCCGCGCGCGCCCGCATCGCGCGCGGAATCCAGCAGCAGGCTGACGATTTCCGACCCGGTCAGATTGGGAAACGCCTGCGCCAGCAGCGCCGCCGCGCCCGCGATCTGCGGCGCGGCAAAGCTGGTGCCGTTGACGACATAGATGAAATCGGTGCCGTCCTGCGTCTCGGTATAGATCTTGCCGTCGCGATAGACACAGCACACCCCCTCGCCCTGCGCGGTCAGGAACGAGTCGGCGGATCGGCCCGCCTTGTTGCTGAACGACGATATCTGCGCCTCGCCATCGACGGAGCCCGCGATGATGACGTTGGCGCCGCCCGCGCGCAGCGTGCCGATGGCGAACGGATCGGGGTTGTCCGGATCGATCGACAGGTCGCCGCCCTCTCCGTCATTGCCGGCGGACACGACGATCACCGCGCCCGCCGTCGCCGCGGCGGCCAGCGCGTTGCTCAGCACGCTGGACGGGGTCGATCCGCCGAGCGAGATGTTGATGACCTTTGCGCCTGCGGAAACGGCCAGGTTCACGCCGCGCGCGATGTCGGCATCGTCGAAGCTGCAACCGGTGACCGGATCGGCGGGGTCGAAACCCTCGCACGTGCCGGGCAGGTCCGCGCGAAAGGCGATGACGGTCGCGTCATAGGCGATGCCCATCACCCCACGGTCGTCGCGCGCCGCCGCGGCCACCAGTGCCACCTGCGTGCCGTGACCGTCGGGCGATTCGATGCCGCGGTCGCCCGCCACGTCGCGCGAAGCAGGCGAGATGCGGCCCGCGAACTCGGGATTGTCGGGATCGATGCCGGTGTCGATGATGGCGATGCCCACGCCTTGGCCGGTGGCGCCGTCCTGCCACGCGGCGATCGCGTCGTGCAACGCGGGTCCGTCGGAGAGGCGATATTCGGCGGTGTCGAAATCGATGCCGGGTATCGGCTCTGGCTCGGGCGGGGGAACCGGGGTCGGCGTGGAAATGGGGCCCCCGCCGGATCCGCCGCCGCCGCCGCATGCCGACAGCATCGCCAGTGCGGAAAGCGCGGCCAGCATGGGCGCCTTGCAGCGCACGGGTCGTCCGGTATCCATCGCATCCCCCAGCACGATTGTTCCCCATTGCAGCGGCGGCGCTGTACGCCCGCTGCAAAGCTGTGCCGGGTCGGCCAAACACCCCCTGATCCGGCGATCGCCGATAAGTGCCGCGAAGGGCACGAAAAATCGAGCGCGATCCGTGTATCGCCTGTGCAGGCCCGGGGCAAGCACGCGGCGGGAGGGCTTTGGGGGCATTGCCGATCCGGGACAGAGTCGATAGGCGAAGCGCCTTCCCGGTTCGCGCTTCGGCGGCGGACCAGCCCCATCGTTCCAGAGAGAGACCGCGCAGAATGACCACCCGTTCCGAGCTGATCGCCCGCATCGACGTCGCCTTCGACGATCGTGCCAATGTCACCCCCGGCAGCACCGAGGTGCGCAAGGATGTCGAGGACGCGCTGGCCCTGCTGGATTCGGGCGAAGCGCGCGTGGCCGAGAAGAAGGACGGCGAGTGGACCGTGAACCAGTGGCTGAAGAAGGCGGTGCTGCTGTCCTTCCGCCTGAACGACAACGAGATCGTGCCCTATGGCTCGGCGGGCGAGAGCGCGTTCGACAAGGTCCCCTCGAAGTTCGCAGGCTGGACCGACGACCGCTTTGCCGCCAACGGTTTCCGCGTGGTGCCCGGTGCGGTGGCGCGGCGCGGCAGCTTCATCGGCAAGGGCGTGGTGCTGATGCCCAGCTTCGTGAACATCGGCGCCTATGTCGACGAAGGCGCGATGATCGACACCTGGGCAACGGTCGGGTCCTGCGCGCAGATCGGCAAGAATGTCCATATCTCGGGCGGTGCGGGGATCGGCGGCGTGCTCGAACCGCTGCAGGCCGGCCCCGTCATCATCGAGGACGGCGCCTTCATCGGCGCCCGCAGCGAAGTCGCAGAAGGCGTGATGATCGGCGAAGGCGCGGTTCTGTCGATGGGCGTCTTCATCGGAGCCTCGACCAAGATCATCGATCGCAACACCGGCGATGTCCACGTCGGCAAGGTTCCGCCCTATGCGGTCGTCGTGCCCGGATCCATGCCCGGCAAGCCGCTGCCCGACGGCACGCCCGGCCCGTCGCTGTATTGCGCGGTCATCGTCAAGACCGTGGACGCCCAGACGCGGTCCAAGACGGGCATCAACGAGCTTTTGCGACCCTGATCGAGGTTGCCGGGATCGTTCCTGTCCCGCATTTGCGCGGCAGGAACGAAATCTTCCCGACGAGCGTTCAATCATTACTACACCCGCGGGCGGTGCCTATCCGCGTGCGGTCCGGGATCGTAATTTGAAGACGAGGAGTTCGACGATGCAGCGTGACGGCGAAGAGGTCGACCTGACCACCGATGAAGCGCGAGGCGGTTCGACGCCGCACATCGTGCGCTATGTACTGCTTATCAGCCTGTTCCTGGCCGCTGCGGCCATGACGATCGCCTGGGTCACGGGCGCGCTGTCCGCCGACCAGGTCGAAGACAATGGCATGGTCACCAACCAGCCGGTT
Organism: Croceicoccus sp.; assembly: GCA_029936705.1. Classification (GTDB taxonomy): domain Bacteria; phylum Pseudomonadota; class Alphaproteobacteria; order Sphingomonadales; family Sphingomonadaceae; genus Croceicoccus. The sequence goes on from JAPYSD010000204.1 coordinate 5,531, forward strand.
CCCGCAGAGCCCGGTGCGGCCGTGGGCCAGGACGAGGGCGTCGAAGGCAACATGGCGGACGGTTACACCTACGAGGAAGACTCGACCGAAGTGCAGTAAGGAGCGCGGCGTGGCTGACAAGAAGAACAGCTTTCAGGTCAAACAGCATGTCCAGTGGAGCTGGGGCGGCGGCAAGGGAACCGGCCAGGTCAAGGAACGGTTCGAACGCGATGTCGAGCGTACGCTCGGCGGATCGAAGATCACGCGCCACGGGACCGAGGACGACCCTGCCTATCTGATCGAGCAGGAAGACGGCGACCAGGTCCTCAAGCTCGGCTCCGAGCTGGAAGGCGCCAGCTGATGCCCGCCGAATCGAAAGCGCAGCAGAAAGCCGCCGGGGCCGCCCTGTCCGCCAAGCGCGGCGACACCAAGGTGTCCGACCTGCAGGGCGCGTCGAAGGACATGTACGACAGCATGAGCGAAGAGGAACTGGACGAGATCGCCTCGACCAAGCGTGAAGGCCTGCCCGACCACAAGTCCTGATTTTCCGGCTCTGGACGGTGCGACCTGGTCGCCCGGCCTTCTAACCGCGTCTTTCCTGTCCTATGCGTGCTTCGGTCGAAGCACGGCAATGGGGCGGGGTTTTCGTGAAGATCATCGACGGCGTACCGTATCACCAGCTTGGCATGGAGCTGACCGCGGCAAGCCTGCTTGGCGCGGCCTGCGTGGTCATACACGGGCTGGGACTGGCCGCGATCACGCGCTTCATCCGGCCCAGCGACGATCCGCGCCGCGTTACCCATTTGCCGCCGGTGACCTTTCACGGCATATTCGTCACCATCACCATCGTGCTGACCCTGTTCGTCATCCACGGGCTGGAAATCTGGCTCTACGCGTTCTTCTATCTGCTGGTCGGTGCCCTGCCCGACCTGTCGTCGGCGCTGTATTTCTCGACCATCAGCTATTCGACCGTGGGCTTCAGCGATGCGCTGATCCTGCCCGCATGGCGCAATGTCGCGGCGCTTGAGAGTATCGCGGGAGTGATGATGCTGGGCTGGTCCACCGCCTATTTCGTGCGGATCCTTGGCCATATCGACGTAAGGCCGAAAACGCCCCGCAAATAGCCTGCCCCCGGCGAACAGGGC
>JAPYSD010000205.1 GCA_029936705.1 Croceicoccus sp.
GGGGTAAAGCGGCGCGGACATGTCGATCCTCGCCAAGATAGCAATCACGCTTGCCGCCTGCGCCGCGATGGAAGGCGTCGCCTGGGCCAGCCACAAGTACATCATGCACGGCTGGGGCTGGGGCTGGCACCGCGACCACCACGAACGCCACGACAATTTCCTCGAAAAGAACGACCTCTACGCCGTGGTCGGCGCGGTTATGAGCATTTCTATGTTCGCCATCGGCAGCCCGCTGGTGTTGGGTGCGTCCGCGTGGGAGCCTGCCACCTGGATCGGCGTCGGCATCCTGCTCTACGGCATCATCTACACGCTGGTGCACGACGGCCTCGTCCACCAGCGCTGGTTCCGCTACGTCCCGCGCGGCGGTTACCTCAAGCGGCTGGTCCAGGCGCATCACCTCCACCACGCCACGCAATCGAAGGAAGGCGGCGTCAGCTTCGGCTTCGTGATCGCCCGCAGCCCGGCTGCACTGAAACGCGACCTGAAATCCCAGCGCGAGGCGGGCCGGGCGGTCCTGCGCGAGGGCGCGGGGGTCTAGCCAGCGCTCCGGCCCTTACCGCCGCCACTTGCGGCCCGGCCAGTGTTCGGGCGAAAACCAGTCGCACGCCATGTCCGGACGCGCATCGGCCAGCGCCATGAAACCCTCGAAGGTGGACACCGACTTCGCGCAGCGCAGCCGCCTCAGCTTTCGGCAATTGATCAGCGGCGACAGATCCTTGTCCTGCACCGACACGTTCGTCAGCGTCAGCTCCTCGAAATCGAAGCCGTCCAGCGGGTCCAGGCTCTCGATCTTCTGGGCCGTGTTGATCGAACCGTCTATGCCCAGCGCGGTCAGCCGCTCGCGCAGCGGCCGTATCCAGCGCAGGTCGGCCATGTGCTTGGCATTCTCGACATCGAGATGGGTGAGGCTGCGAACACCGGTTATCGGCGTGAAATCGGTGACGTTGCGCGGCGAATCGATCCGCAGCTTCCACAATCTGCGCAAATCCGGCAGCCCGGCAAGCGAAGCCGCCGTCACCGGCCATTCCAGCGTCAGCTGCTCCAGCGCCTTCAGCTCGCAGATCTCGTCGAGGAAGTCCTGGTCGACCGCGCTCGCTGTCAGGATGCGCAGCTTCTGCCGGGTCGAGATGCCGCGGAACGAGGTCTTCTGGCGGTGATGCACGCCGATGTCCGCATCGGGCCCGATGCCAAGCGCCGCGCTGAACTCGTCCTCCTCCATGCGGATGCCGTCAGTCCTGGCGCGCCGCCGCCCGTTCGTGGTGGCGGATCACCTCGTCGATGACGAAGCGCAGGAACTTTTCCGAGAATTCGGGGTCCAGGTCGGCGTCGATCGCCAGCGACCGCAGCCGTTCGATCTGGCGCTGCTCGCGGCCCGGATCGGCGGGGGGCAGCGCGGCGCGGGCCTTGTATTCGCCCACCGCCTGCGTGATGCGGAACCGTTCGGCCAGCATGTGGATCAGCGCGGCATCGATATTGTCGATGCTCTTGCGAAAGGCGGCCAGCACCGCGTCGGGCGCGGTTTCGTCCTTGGGGCGTTCGTCGGTCATGATGCGCGCCCTATAATGCGACCGGGCGTTCGCGCAAATTCTTTGCGCAATTGGGGCGCACGGCGCAGCATTCGCAACGCGGCGGGCGGCAACTTGGTGCTTGCCATCGGCCCCCCCGGGACACTAGGGAGGCCGGGTGACTGCGACTGTCCATACCCTCCCGCGAAGCGACGCTTCCCTCGCGCCCATCCTCGCCCTGACCGCCGATGGGATGAACCATGTCAATGCGATCATCCTTGATCGCATGCAGTCGAAAATCCCGCTTATCCCGGCACTTGCAGGGCATTTGATCGCGGGCGGGGGCAAGCGGATGCGCCCGATGCTGACGCTCGCCAGCGCGGCGCTGCTGGAATACGAAGGCGCCCGCCACTACAAGCTGGCCGCGGTGGTGGAGTTCATCCACACCGCCACGCTGCTGCACGACGACGTGGTCGACGGATCGGACATGCGCCGCGGCAAGCAGGCCGCCAATGTCGTGTTCGGCAATCCCGCCGCGGTGCTGGTCGGCGACTTCCTGTTCTCGCGCAGTTTCGAACTGATGACAGAGGACGGCAGCCTGCGCGTGCTGAAAATCCTGTCGGGCGCCAGCGCGATCATCGCCGAGGGAGAGGTCGACCAACTGACCGCCCAGCGGCAATTGGAGACGAGCGAGGAACGCTACCTCCAGATCGTGGGGGCCAAGACCGCCGCGCTGTTCGCCGCCGCCTGCCGCATCGCCGCCGTGGTCGCCGAACGCGATGCCGAGACGGAGCAGGCGCTGGACGATTATGGCCGTAACCTCGGCATCGCGTTCCAGCTGGTCGACGACGCGATCGATTACGATTCCGAAGTCGCCGAGAGCGGCAAGGATAAGGGCGACGATTTCCGCGACGGCAAGATGACGCTGCCCGTGATCCTCGCCTATGCCCGCGGGTCCGAGGACGAGCGCGCGTTCTGGCGCGAGGCGATGAGCGGCAAGCGCACCTCCGACGACGACCTTGCCCACGCGATCTCGCTGATCGCGAAGCACGACGCGGTGAACGACACGCGCGAACGTGCCCGGCACTTCGCCAACCGCGCGATAGACGCGATCTCGGGCTTTCCCGCCAATCCCGCCCGCGCCGCCATGATCGAGGCGGTGCAATTCGCGGTGGCGCGCCGCTTCTGATCCTTTTAGGCGGGCGCGGATGAGCTTGCCCGTTCAGCATATCCTGCCCGACCTGCTGGCCGCGCTGCGCCGTGCGCCCAATGCAGTGCTGGTCGCGCCGCCCGGCGCGGGCAAGACAACCGCCGTTCCCCCCGCTCTGATCGACCAGCCGTGGTGTTCGGGGCAGGTCTGGGTCCTGTCCCCCCGCCGCGTCGCCGCGCGCGCCGCCGCCGAACGCATGGCGCAGATGCTCGGGCAGAAGCCGGGCGAGACCATCGGCTATCGCACCCGCATGGACAGCCGCGTCGGCGCGAACACGCGCGTGGTGGTGATGACCGAGGCGATCTTCGTGAATGCCATCGCGCAGGACCCCGAACTCGGTGGCGTTTCCGCCGTGCTGTTCGACGAGGCGCACGAGCGGCATCTCGATTCCGATCTCGGCCTCGCGCTGGCGCTGCAGACGCAGGAAGTGCTGCGCGAGGACCTGCGCCTGCTGGTGATGAGCGCGACCATCGACGGCGCGCGTTTCGCCGCTCTGATGGGCGGCGACGCCCCGGTGCTGGAAAGCGCGGGCAAGGCATGGCCGCTGGACATCCGCTGGCTGGGCAGCGACCCCGCCCGCTGGATCGAGGACCGCGTGACCAGCGCGGTCCTGACGGCATGGCGCGAGACGGCCGGCGAATCCGGGGGCGACCTGCTGGCCTTCCTGCCCGGCGTGGGCGAGATTGAGCGCGTGCGCGAACGGCTGGAGGAGCGGCTGAAGGATACGCCGATCCTGCCGCTGCACGGCCAGTGCGAACCCGCCGTCCAGCGCGAGGCGATCCGCAGGGACGCGCTGGGCCGCCGCCGCATCGTGCTCGCCACCGCGATCGCCGAAACGTCGCTGACGCTGGACGGCGTATCGGTAGTGGTCGATTCGGGCCTGTCGCGCCATGCGACCTTCGACGTGGCGGCAGGCACCAGCCACCTCGTTACACGCCAGTCCAGCCGCGCCGCGTCGGATCAGCGCGCAGGCCGCGCCGCGCGCCAGCAGCCGGGCACCGCCTATCGCCTGTGGGAGGAAGCCGCGCATCCGGGCCGCCCCGCCTATGACCCGCCCGAGATCACTACCGCCGACCTCGCCCCGCTGGTGCTGACCCTCGCGCGTATCGGAGAGCATGATCCCGCCTCGCTGCGCTGGCTCGACGAACCGCCCGCGCCCTCGGTGTCGGGTGCGCGCGAACGGCTGCAGGCGCTGGGCGCGCTGGACAGCGAAAACCGCGTCACCCCGTTCGGCGAGGCGCTTGCCAGCCTGCCGATGGACCCGGTGCACGGCGCGCTGGTCCTCCACGGTGCGCGGGCGGGGGAGGGCGAAGCGGCGGCGCGGCTGGCGCTGCTGCTGCAGGAACGCGCCTTGGGCGGGCGGGGAGAGGACCTGCACCAGCGGCTGATGCGCTGGGACGGGCAGTCCGGCGGCAAGCCGGGCCAAGCGCGCAAGCTGGCCGCAGGCTGGGCGAAACGCGCTGCCGATCTCGTTACTCGCGACGCGCAGGCCCCCGGCGGGCATCCCGGCATGCACCTCGCACTCGCCATGCCTGGCCATGTCGCGCGCCGCCGCGATGCCAGCGGCGAAAACTGGATCAGCGCGGGCGGGCGCGGCTTCATCCTCGACCCCGCATCGCCGCTGGCGCGCAGCGAGTGGCTGGCGATCGGCGACGCGCAGGGGCAGGCCAAAGGCGCCCGCATCACCGCCGCATGGCCGCTTGAGGAAGCCGAGGTCGAACAGGCGCTCGGCCACCGGATCGAACGCCGCCACCTGCTGCGCTGGAACGCCGCCGAACAGCGGGTCGAGGCGCGGCAGGAACGCAGGCTGGGCGCGATCACGCTGGCGACCGGTCCCGATCCCGATCCCGACGCGGAAGCGATTGTGGACCTCCTTGTGGAAAAGCTGTTGGCCGATCCGGCAAAACACCTGCCCGCCGCGCTGCTCGCCCGCGCGCGCCACGCGGGGATCGAGGCATTCGCGCCCGCCGCGCTGGCGGACAGCGCCGATCTGTGGGCGCGCCCGCTGCTGGCCGGAAAGCGCGAGCTGAAACTGCCCAGGGGCGCGCTGACCGACGCGCTGCTGAACCTGCTCGACTGGGACCAGCGGCAGGCGCTCGACCGGTTGGCGCCGCGCGAATTCGTGACGCCTGCCGGCACGCATCACCCCATCGACTACGAAAGTGACGGCGCCCCGCAGGTCGAAGTGCGGGTGCAGGCGCTGTTCGGGCTGGACCGGCACCCGATGATCGGCACGGATGGACATGGGGCGCCGCTCCTCCTCCACCTGACCAGCCCCGCGGGCCGCCCGATCCAGGCCACGCGCGACCTGCCCGGTTTCTGGCGCGGCAGCTGGGCCGATGTCGCCAAAGACATGAAGGGCCGCTATCCCAAGCACCGCTGGCCCGACCGCCCGTGGGAGGAAGCCCCCAGCCTGAAAACGAAGAATGCGTTCGAGCGGGGACGCTGATCGGTGCGATCCCGCTTGATTTTCGCGTCCGCTTGAGCCAACGAAACGCCATGCCAGCACGTATCTACCAGCGTCCCAAGAACGCCATGCAATCGGGCAAGGCCCGCACATCCGACTGGGTGCTCGATTTCGTGCCGGCAGAGGCGAAGCGCCCCGATCCGCTGATGGGCTGGGCCGGGTCGGGCGACACGCAGCAGCAGGTCCAGCTGTCGTTCCCCGACAAGGATGCCGCGGTCGCCTATGCCGAGAAATACGGGATCGAGGCGCATGTGATCGCCACCCCGCCCAAGCGGCTGAAGATCCAGGCCTACGCCGACAATTTCCGCTAGGGTCCGCCGGGGGTAGGGGGCGCTGCGGGGAGCCGCGCAAGCACCCCCTTGCTTTCCGCGCCGCGCCCCGCCATATGCCGGGCCGGGAGTCGGGCGGACGTTCGCGTTCGCCAACCTGGTCAGGTCCGGAAGGAAGCAGCCACAACGGATTGCTGCGGGTCGCTCGGCTCCTTTTTCCCACCCAGCTTGTCGGCAGGACATAGACGCCATGACCGACAGATATGATGCGATCATATTGGGCGCCGGCGCGGCGGGCATGATGTGCGCCATGCGCGCGGGCCAGCGCGGCCGCCGCGTGCTGCTGATCGAAAAGGCCGCGAAACCCGGTGCCAAGATCCTGATCTCGGGCGGCGGGCGGTGCAATTTCACCAATATCCACACCGCGCCCGACCGCTTCATCTCGGCCAATCCGCATTTCGTGAAATCCGCGCTCAGCCGCTATACCGCCCGCGATTTCCTTGCGCTGGTCGAGGCGCATGGCATCGCCTGGCACGAAAAGACGCTGGGCCAGCTGTTCTGCGATGGGTCGGCGCGCCAGATCGTCGACATGCTGGTCGCAGAGGTGGAGCAGGCGGGCGGCATGTTCGCGCTGGGGCAGGAGATCGCGCCCCTGTCCGATAACGGCGTCACCCATGACGGCGAGGTCTTCACGGTCCAGACGCAGGACGGCACCTTTACCGCCCCCGCGCTGGTGATCGCCACGGGCGGCCCCTCGATCCCCAGGATGGGCGCATCGGGTTTCGCCTATGACCTTGCCCGTCAGTTCGGGCTGAAGGTGGTCGAACCGCGCCCCGCGCTCGTCCCGCTGACGCTGAAGGGCGAGGATCTGCTGTTCCGCGAACTGTCGGGCGTATCCAGCGACGTCACCGCCATCGCCGGGAAAACCCGGTTCCGCGAAGCGGCGCTGTTCACCCATCGCGGCCTGTCCGGCCCCGCGATCCTGCAGGTGTCGAGCTATTGGCGCCCCGGCGAGAGCATCGCCATCGACTTCTTTCCAGACCGCCCCGCCGACTGGCTGCTGACCGCCAAGCGCGAACAGCCGCGCCGCAGCTTTCGCGGCCTGCTGGCCGAGGCGCTGCCCGAACGCCTCGCCGCCGTGCTGGCGGAGAAGCTGGAGATGGACGGCCCGCTACAGGAAATCGC
>JAPYSD010000206.1:0-1128 GCA_029936705.1 Croceicoccus sp.
CTACCAGAGTGAACTGGTCGCGGGGGCACTGGCCGGTGCGGGGGGACTGGTGACGCGCCCTAGCAGGCGCGATCACCGATAGAAGATATGGTTGTCGATCTGCGCCAGTCGGGTCATCTTCCGGTTCCAGCCCGGATTGACGTAATCGGCGTGGAAATACAGCGCGCCCTCGGCCTCGCTGTGCCAGCCATTCTGGTCGGCGATCATCGCCAGCTTCTTGGCGCGCTGCCACGCACGGCTGGACTTGTTGATCGACGGCATCGACTTGCCGCGGACAAAGCTGAACTGGTGCCGCTGATAGACGACGCCGCAATAGCTCGACGGGAACTTGGGCGATGCGGCACGGGCCACGATGACGCGCGCGACGGCCAGCTGGCCATCCAGCGGCTCACCCTTGGATTCGTGATAGATCGCGCCCGCCAGGCAATTGAGGTTCTGGTCCAGCGACGACGGAGTCGGCAGGCCGGCCAAATATTCGCCCAGGCTGGATGCCATCGGCACCGCGTCCTGGCTCTCTACCTCGGGCGTTTCGGGGATCGACTGCACGACCGGCTGCGATACGAAACCGCCTGCCGCTGGCTTGTCTTCCCGCTGGGTGGTGACGGATTCCGCCACGTTCTCGATCGCGTCGATGGGCATGTAGTCGCCCATTTCCGCGTGTGCTCGGGTGCCCTCGAAACCAAACAGGGCGATACCCGCCATGACAGCCAGCGACAGCGCGCTGGCGCCTTTAACCTTACGGCCCATCAATAAATCGATCGAATGCGGTGAACGCACCTGTCGCAGAGTGTCAGCAGCTTGGCGCCTTGCGGTGCCGTGAAATAAAGCCCTGCCGAAAACTGGCTCTGCCGGTCGCTCCCCGTCTGCGCGCTTGCCTCTCGATGCCGATCTGCACCGGTTGGCTGCCCACGCCCGTCCGTTAGCGAGGCGCTATGTGTATTTGTGGCGAGATTGTGTCAAGCCATCGGTTCCCGATTAACCGATAAAACGTTCTACCTGTGCGATATCGAGATCGACGATCCAGCAATCGGCGTCCTGCTGGCCCCGCCTTACCAGGTATTCGGAAAATTCCCGTTCTTTTTCAACGGGTTCTTCGCGCGTTCTGGTCCATCGGCGCTTTCCGTCAAG
>JAPYSD010000206.1:1228-6635 GCA_029936705.1 Croceicoccus sp.
TCCTCGCCCTCGTCGTCCAGCAGGCGCGATTCCGCGACCAGCACGCGTCGCCGTCCGCTGATCCAGCGGCCCTCCGCCCGGATCGCGCCGCCCTTGATCGGGCGCAGGAACTGCAGGTTGAACGAGGTGGTCAGCAGGAAGCGGTCGCTGATCAGCGTATTGGCCGCATAGAATGCCGCGTCGTCGAGCATCTTGAAATAGATCGTGCCATGTGCCGCCCCGGCGGCATGGAACACGCTTTCATCGACATCGAAGCGGATCGTGGCCGCGCCCTCGCGCTCGATCGTCAGGACCGAGCGGAAGGTGCGATTGATCGGAGCCGAGGCATAGAGCCGTTCCAGAGCGCGCCAATGCAGTGCCGCGCCGTCGGCGGAGGGATCAGGCGGCATCCCGCTCGGACACATCGACCAGCAGCGCATAGACCGCTTCGTCGCCCGGTGCATCGACCAGCCTGTCGCGCATGCGGTCGTCGCGCATGGTGCGGCTGATCGCCGCCAGCGCGTGCAAGTGCATCGCGCCCGACTTTTCGGGCGAAAGCAGACCGAACACCAGTTCGACCGGCATGCCATCGGCGGAATCGAAGGAAACGGGCGAAGCAAGGCGCAGGAACACGCACACCGACTGTGCCAGCGGGTCCAGCCGCGCATGCGGGATCGCGGTACCGCGGCCGAAACCGGTGCTGCCCAGCTTCTCCCGCTCTTCAAGCGCTTCCAGCACGGAATCGCGATCGAGCGCGTAAACCGAGGCGAAACGGTCCGCCAGCGCTTCGAGCACTCCCTGCTTGTCCGCCGCGTCGCAAGTGCCGACTGCCGCGGGATCGAGTACGAATAGCGATGTCATCGTTTCGTTATCATCATGTCTGCGGCCCCCCAAGGGGGCCATCCCAGGTCCGAATGCCCGTATCCTGACGGGCGAGAGCCTGCAAGTCAGGCCCTTGGCGACGGGCGCGCCGCATGGGCGGGCCCCGCCGCCGGCGTTCGAGGATCATCCCTTCGCCGAGGGCCTCATCGCAGGAAAGCCTTGGCAAAACGCTAAGACCATCCCGCGAGGGCGTTCGGCGAAAGGCTGGAAGATCGTCCGACACGGGCGCGACGATATCCCCGGATCAGCTGGTCGCGGACGGTTCCACCCAGCCGATCATCCCGTCGGAGCGGCGATAGACCATATTATGCCTGCCAGTGCCAGCATTTTTGAAGAACAGCGCGGGCGTGTCGCGCAGGTCCAGCATCATCACCGCATCGGATACTGACGTTTCGGGAATATCGGTGCGGGTCTCTGCGACAACTGCGGGCGCGTCGTTCACCTCGGTATCTTCGTCGTCCGTTTCCGCATCTGTACGGGCAAAGACCGTATAGGCCGCCACTTCTTCGCGCAGCGCCTGGTCCGCCTGTGCATGACGGTCCTTGAGCCGCCGCTTGTAGCGCCGCAACTGCTTCTCGATCTTGGAGGCAGCCTGGTCCACGGCCTGGTGCGCTTCCTGCGCCTCGCCGTGGCCCTTCAGGATCAGGCCCTGCATCACGTGGGTGACGATGTCGGCGGTGAAACTCTCATGCGGTCCGCGTCCAAGGGTGACCTGCGATGAAAGGGCGCGATTGAAATACTTGTCGACGATTCCCGTTAGCCGTTCTGCGGCATGTTCCTGGAGGGCTGCACCGGTTTCGACCTGGTGACCGGAAACGCGAATATCCATCGACTACTCCTTCGTCTTATTCTCACCCCTTGTCTTGGCGGGGGGCTTGCCGCCGTTCTGGTCCGTCGCTCATGCCCTCCTCGCCGGAGGCTGTGTGGCCCTGGCAGGGGGCTGGGCGACGCCCATATCCCAGATGGGGTCGGTCAGCGTCGCTATAAAGGCCGAATGTGCCGCCAATTCGGCATCGCTGGCAAAATGCGGGCGCGGTTCGCGATAAGGCCGGTCGACCCGCACGGGCCGTGCGGTGGTACGTTGCGCGGGCGCCGCCATTTCCGCCGCCAGTTCCAGCCCGATCTGCCGCCCGCCGGTCAGCTCGACATACAGCTGCGCCAGCAATTCGGCGTCGAGCAGGGCGCCGTGCTTCGTGCGGTGCGACCGGTCGATGCCATAGCGGGTACACAAGGCGTCCAGGGACAGCTTGGCCCCCGGATGCCTGCGCCGCGCGATCGCGACCGTGTCGACCATGCGGGTCATGCACACCGCGGCGCGCTGGCAGAATTCCAGCTCGGCATTCAGGAAGCCGAAGTCGAAGCCCGCGTTATGCGCGACCAGCGGCGCATCCCCGATGAATTCCAGCAGCTCGTCCACCCGCTCGTGAAAGCGGTGCTTGTCGGCCAGGAACACCTCGGACAGGCCGTGCACGGCCTCGGCCTCGGCCGGCATGGACCGGTCGGGATTGAAATAGGCGTGGAACACGTTTCCCGTGGCCACGCGGTTTATCATTTCGATGCAGCCGATCTCGACAAGGCGGTCGCCGTTACGCGGGTCGAGTCCGGTCGTCTCGGTATCAAAGACAATCTCGCGCATCCGGATTTTATGCGCTGCACCGGCGCCAGAGGCAAGCATAACCGGCACGCGGAACGAAGCTTTGCAGCGGCGCATTTCTACACCATGCCGCCTGTCCTTCCCTTCCCCGGCCCGGCCGATGCGTGACTTCGCCTGGATCCGCGCCGAACCGCACGGCATTCATGTCGTGCCCTGCAACGCCTGGATCGATCCCGCCCGCCCGGTAGAGCGCGCGCTGATCACCCATGGCCACGCCGACCACGCGCGCGGCGGGCACGGCGAGGTTCATGCCACGCCCGAAACGCTGGCGATCATGGGCCTGCGCTACAACACCGGCGAGGAAGGCGTGGGCGTGCCGCTGCGCGAACCGCTCGACCTGGGCTGCGGCGTCACGGCCAGCTGGCACCCGGCGGGGCACGTGCTGGGCAGCGCGCAGATCCTGCTGGAACACGCGGGCGAGCGGGTCGTCGTCACCGGCGATTACAAGCGCCGCCCCGATCCGACCTGCCCGCCGTTCGAGGTGGTCCCCTGCGACATCTTCATTACCGAGGCGACGTTCGGCCTGCCCGTGTTCCGCCACCCGCCGATCGAGGAGGAGATCGCCAAGCTGACCGATGCGCTGGCCGCAGCGCCCGATCGCTGCGTCGCGGTGGGCGCCTATGCGCTCGGCAAGGCGCAGCGGGTGATCGCCGAACTGCGCCGGCTGGGCCATCACGACCCGATCTACCTGCACGGCGCGCTGGAAAAGATGTGCGCGCTGTATGAAGAGCATGGCGTGCCGCTGGGCGAACTGCGCCCCGCCACCGGCGCCGCCAAGGACGAGATGCGCGGCCATGTCGTCGTCTGCCCGCCCAGCGCGCTGAACGACCGGTGGAGCCGCCGCTTGCCCGATCCGATCACCGCCATGGCATCGGGCTGGATGCGCGTTCGCCAGCGCGCGCGCCAGCGCAATGTCGAATTGCCGCTCATCATCTCGGACCATGCCGACTGGGACGAGCTCACCGCGACGATCCAGGAAGTCGACCCACAGGAAAGCTGGATCACCCACGGGCGCGAGGAAGCGCTGCTGCGCTGGTGCCAACTACACCAGCGCCGGGCCCGCGCGCTGGCGCTGGTGGGATACGAGGACGAAGATGACTAGGGGGGACGACTGATGCAGGCCTTTGCCGCCCTTCTCGACCTGCTGACCTATACCAATTCGCGCAATCGCAAGCTGGAGCTGATCGCCGATTATCTGCGCGCGACGCCCGACCCGGATCGCGGCTGGGCGCTGGCCGCGCTGACGGGTGAGCTCGATTTCCCCGCGGTGAAATCCAGCATCATCCGCAACCTGCTGACCGAACGGGTGGACCCGGTTCTCTATACGTTGTCGCGCGATTACGTCGGCGACACGGCTGAAACCGCCAGCCTGCTGTGGCCCGAACCGCTCGGCGAACAGGAACCGCCGCCCTCGCTGGACGAGACCGTGGCCCTGCTCCGCGGCATGACCCGCGCCAATGTCGCGATGGAACTGCCGCGCCTGCTGGACCGGCTGGACGCGAACGGGCGCTATGCGCTAATCAAGCTGGCGACGGGTGCGATGCGGATTGGCGTGTCGGCCCGGCTGGCCAAGACCGCCTTTGCCCAGGCGTTCGGCGTCAGCGTCGAGGATGTCGAGGAATACTGGCACGGCGTCGACGCACCTTATGAGCCGCTGTTCGCCTGGGCCGCGAAGGGCGCCGATCCCCCGCGCCTCGACCTCGTGCCGCTGTTCCGGCCCTTCATGCTCGCCCATCCGCTGGAGGAGCGCGAGGTCGACCTGGCCGACTATGCCGCCGAGTGGAAATGGGACGGTATCCGCGTCCAGATCGTCCACACCGCGGGCACGACGCGCGTCTATTCGCGCTCGGGCGACGACATCTCGGCCACCTTCCCCGAGATTGCCGACGCGCTGCCCTTTCCGGCCGTGCTCGACGGCGAATTGCTGGTGCGCGGCAGCCACCAGGGCGGCGAAGAAGGAGGCGCGGCCAGCTTCAACGCGTTGCAGCAGCGGCTGGGCCGCAAGACCGTGTCGAAAAAGATGATGCGCGAGTACCCGGCCTTCGTCCGGCTCTACGATGCGCTTCTGCTGGATGGCGACGATCTGCGGGACCTAGCGTGGGCGGATCGCAGGGCCGCGCTGGAATCGCTTATGGATCGGCTTGATGATGACAAATTCGACCTGTCATCGGTGATCGAGGCAGAGGATTTCACTACGCTTTCGCAATTGCGTGAGAAGGCGCGCGATGCCGCGATCGAGGGCATCATGCTCAAGAAACGCGATTCGCCGTATGTGGCGGGCCGCCGGTCGGGCCTGTGGTACAAGTGGAAGCGCGACCCGCTGCTGATAGATTGTGTCCTGATGTATGCCCAGCGCGGCAGCGGCAAACGGTCGAGTTTTTACTCGGATTTCACGTTCGGCTGCTGGGACGGCGACCCCGACACGGGTGCGGAGCTGCTGCCGGTCGGCAAGGCCTATTTTGGGTTCACCGACGAGGAGCTGAAATGGCTGGACCGGTACGTGCGCCAGCATACCGTCAACCGCTTCGGCCCGGTGCGCGAAACCGACAAGTCGCTGGTGCTCGAGATCGCTTTCGATTCGGTCCATGTCAGCAAGCGGCACAAGTCGGGCCTCGCCATGCGTTTCCCGCGCATTCACCGCATCCGCCGCGACAAGCCCGCGCATGAAGCGGACCGGATCGAGGCGCTGCAGGCGATGGTAAAGGACTAGCCGGTCAGCGCGAGTTCGCGGGCCAGCAGGTCCCGCGCCAGCCGCGATGCGATGCGCCGGGCAGCCTGTCCGTCGCCGAAGACATGGCTGGGCGGCGGCGCGGGCCGGGCCAGCGCGGTCTGCGCTTCCTCGACTAGCAAGGCAGGATCGGCACCGACCAGCCGCGCGGTTCCGGACTCCAC
>JAPYSD010000207.1 GCA_029936705.1 Croceicoccus sp.
CCAGATCCGCGCGATCTTTCGCGACTATACCGATCTCGTCGAACCGCTTTCGCTGGACGAGGCCTATCTCGACGTGACCGAGGACCGGCACAATCTGGGTTCGGCCACCCGCATCGCGCAGGCCATCCGACGCCGCATCCGCGAGGATACGCGCCTGACCGCCAGCGCGGGGGTCAGCTATAACAAGTTCCTGGCCAAGCTGGCGTCGGACCAGAACAAGCCCGACGGCCTGTGCGTGATCCGCCCGGGCGAGGGGGCGGCCTTTGTCGCGGGTCTGCCCGTGTCACGCTTTCACGGCGTGGGGCCAAAGGGCGCGGAAAAAATGAAGCGGCTGGGGATCGAGACCGGCGCCGACCTTGCCGCGCACGACCTGCCGTTCCTGCGCGCCCATTTCGGCAGTTTCGCCGACTACCTCTACCGTGCGGCCCGCGGCGTGGACCTGCGCGAGGTCCGCTCCCACCGGATCCGCAAGTCGCTGGGCGGCGAGCGCACCTTTCACGAGGATCTGTCCGCCCCGGCGCAGCTGCGCGAGGCGATGGACAATATCATCGACATCGTCTGGGACCGGATCGAGAAGGGCGAGGTGCGCGGGCGGACCGTGACGCTGAAGCTGAAATACAACGACTTCCAGATCGCCAGCCGCGCCCGTTCCATCGCGCATTTCGTCAGCGGCAAGCCGGAGTTCGCCGCGATCGGCCATTCCCTGCTGGCCGAGATGATGCCGCTGCCGCGCCCGATCAGGCTGATGGGGCTGACCCTGTCGAAGCTGGAAGGCGTGCAGCCCAGGAAACGCGGTGACGAAAAGCGCCAGCTCGACCTGCTCTAGCCGCGGTGGCGCAGCGCCGCCTCGACATAGCGGCGGGCCCATTCGGACATGGCATCGGGTAGCGCGTCGGCGGGAAAGAAACGCGCCTCGGCGATCTCGCGGTTGTCGATGCGGGGCGCGCTGCCCACGCGGGCAGCGAATACGATCACGTCATTCACTGCGCCGTGCATCTCGACCGGCTCGCGCAGCACTTGCGTGAGTAAGCTGGCGGTTAGGCCCACTTCCTCGCCTAGTTCGCGCTGCGCCGCCTGCTCATGGCTTTCGCCGCGGTCGACCCCGCCCGTCACCAATTGCCATTCGCCCCGGGCGCGGTAGCTGTGCCGCACCAGCAGCACCGCGCCGCTATCGTCGCGCGGGACCAGCGCGCAGCCGCGCAGCTGCGGCTTTCGCACCCGCCACCACACGTGCCGCGCCCGCTCGCCCACGCGCAGCACCGCGCGGTGCAGGGCAGGGGGCATCAGGCCGGCGAGCGGGATGTCGGGCATTCAGGAAAAGCAGGTAACGGAACAGCGCGCATGGCCCAGCAGCCGCGCGACGGGCAGGTCGTTGTCCCCCTTGGCCGCTTCCTCGAACAGGGCGAGCTTGTCCTCGCCCCGCACCACGAACATCAGCGCTTCCGCCGTCAGCAGCTTGGACAGGGTCAGCGTCACCCGGTCGAACGGCGCCTCGGGCGGCAGCGGATCGGGGGTGAGGCGGCGGACCTGCGCCGGGTCGTCGATTTGCGGGTCGGTATTGGGAAACAGCGAGGCGACATGCCCGTCGAGCCCCATGCCAAGCCACGCCAGCGCGAAATGCGGCGGCTGCTTGTCCTCGGTCAGCTCGACCACCGATGCGCCGGTATCGGACAACGCGGCCTGCAGGCGGCCGTAATTGCTCGCTTCGTGATCGGCGGGGACGCAGCGATCGTCGCCCGGCCAGAATTCCAGTCGCTGCCAGTCGAGATCGTGCTTCGCCAGTTCGGCAAAGATCGGGAAGGGAGTCGATCCGCCCGGCACGGTTACCGCCACCGTGCCATCACGCTGGGCCAGCGCGTTTTTCAGCTGCTGTGCCAGCCAATCGGCGATCTCGGCATCGCTCCAGCCCTTTTCATATTCGATCTCGGTCAGCACGGGCATCAGGCTCCTTCGGTTGCGAATGTCGTCGCAGCGCAAGTGGCGATGCGTGCGCGCAATCGCAAGGTCCGGCTCAGCCCGCTGGCGGCGGGTCCACCTGCTGCCACAGCTCGATCTTCACCCCGTCGGGGTCGAGCAGCCAGGCGAACTTGCCGTAACCCTCGTCCGTGCTGTCCAGCACCTCAACGCCCCTGGTTTTCAGATCGGCGACAAAGCCGTCCAGGTCGTCCACCCGCAGGTTGATCATGAAGGGCGCGGTGCCGGGCCGAAAATACGCGTCGCTCGCGAAATGGCTGATCAGCGAATAGGGCTGCTCGCCGCTCTCCTCCGACCAGCGGAGCAGCGGCCCAAATTCGCCGACGATGCCCAGCACATCGCGGTACCATGCCCGCGACGCATCCGGGTCCTTCACCTGGTAGAAAACGCCGCCCAATCCGGTAATCCTGGCCATGGCCGATCCTCCTTGCGCAGGCGGTCATTGTGGCACTTGTCCGGCATCCTGGCCAGTGGGCGGGACCGGGCAGCGCGCTGGCGCATTACAGTGTCATGCTGCTGCCGATCACCGCCGTCATGACTGCCGCCTTCATCGCGATCCATCTGCTGATCGGGCGGCTCGGCTGGCTCGACGTGGTGCCGCGGCACCGCTGGCTGTCGTTCTCGGGCGGCGTGGCGGTTAGCTACGTGTTCCTGCACGTGCTGCCCGACCTGGGGCTGCACCAGCGGGCGTTTTCCAGCGAGCTTAACCTTTCGGACAAGCTGGCCGAAAGCCTCGTCTATTCGCTCGCCCTGCTGGGCCTGGTCGCGTTCTACGCGCTAGAGCGCAAGGTGCGCCTGTCGCGCAAGAAATCGCGCGCCAAGGGCAAGGGCGACCGGTACGAGGATCACCTCGAATGGGTGCACGCGGGCAGCTATGCGGCGCTGAACTTGCTGATCGGCTATCTCTTGCTCCACCGCGAGGAAGGCGGCTGGGTTTCGCTCGCGCTGTATTTCGTAGCGATGTCACTGCATTTCATGACCGTCGATCACGGCATGCGCGGCGACCACTGCGAAGCCTACGAACGGCGCGGGCGCTGGGTGATCAGCATGGCAGTCGCGGCGGGCTGGCTGCTGGGCGTGGTGACGACGGTGCCGCCCGTCGGGGTCGGCTTCCTGTTCGCGTTTCTGGCAGGCGGGATCGTGCTCAACACGCTCAAGGAAGAACTGCCGCAGGAGCGCGAGAGCAGGCTGTGGCCGTTCCTGGCGGGCGCCGCGATCTATGCCGCGCTGATGCTGGCCGAGGAATTCATCGCCTGAACACCCCGGCCAGTATCGTTGCTTATTGCATCGCCGCGCGCGGCACCGGCGCGCTCGACCCCATGCGGCTGACGATCACGATTGCCGCCCATGACGCGATGAAGCCCGGAATGATCTCGTACACGCCGGGGCCGCCCAGGAAGCTTTCGCCAAAGCCCAGCGCGATCCACGCGATCACCACGACCGCGCCGGTGACCAGGCCCGCGACCGCGCCCGAACCGGTCATCCGGTCCCAGGTCAGCGCCAGCACGATCAGCGGGCCGAACGCCGCGCCGAACCCGGCCCACGCGTTGGAGACGAGGCCCAGCACTTCGCTGGTCGGGTCCGCCGCGATTGCGATGGCGGCCAGCGCCACCAGCAGCACGCAGACGCGCGACACGTTCACCGTCTCGCGCTCCGACGCGTTCTTGCGCAGGAACAGGCGGTAGAAATCCTCGGTCAGCGAGGAAGAGGCGACCAGCAGCTGCGAGCTGATCGTCGACATGATCGCGGCCAGCAGCGCGGCCAGCAGGAAGCCGGTGATCAGCGGGTGGAACAGCGTGTCGGCCAGCAGGATGAAGATCGTCTCGGGATCCTGCAGCGTCAGATTGTTAATTTCGACATGCGCGCGGCCAAGGATGCCCACGCCCAGCGCGCCGATCAGCGAGACGAACATCCAGCTCATCCCGATGTTGCGCGCGGTCTTCACGCCGCCTTCCTTCACCGCCATGAAACGCACGATGATATGCGGCTGGCCGAAATAGCCCAGGCCCCAGGTTATCGCCGAGAGAAAGCCGATCACGGTCAACCCGTGGAACAGCGACAGGAAATTGGGGTCGACGTTGTGCACGGCCTCGGCCACGGTGGCGCTGCCGCCGTCGCTGGTCAGCACGACGATCGGCATCAGCACCAGCGCGACCACCATGATGCAGCCCTGCACGAAATCGGTCAGCGACACGGCCAGGAAGCCGCCCACCATCGTATAGGCCAGCACCACGCCCGCGGTCAGCCAGATGCCGGTCATGTAGTCGGACAGGCCGGTATCGCCGAACAGCCCGGCAAAGGACGACACGAACAGCTTGCCGCCGCCCACCAGCCCGGCGGCGGTATAGACGGTGAAGAACAGCACGATGATGATGGCAGACACGACGCGCAGCGCGATGGCGCGGTCGGGAAAGCGGTTGGCAAGGAATTCGGGAATGGTCAGCGCATTGCCATAGGACACGGTCTGCTCGCGTAGGCGGGGCGCGACGATGATCCAGTTGGCCAGGGCGCCGACGAACAGGCCGATGCCGATCCACGCCTCGACCAGGCCGGTGGCGTAAAGCGCGCCGGGCAGGCCCAGCAGCAGCCAGCCCGACATGTCGGACGCGCCCGCGGACAGCGCCGCGACGGCAGGCGGCAGGTTGCGCCCGCCCAGCAGATAGCCTTCCGAACTGTCGGTCGACTTCTTCCAGGCGAACAGGCCGATGCCGAGCATCAGCACGAAATAGAGGGTGAGTGAAATCAGTGTTCCTGTAGCCATGGGGCCGCGACATATCGCCGCGAACCCCGTTTGGCCACAGTCCGGCCCGAATTAGACCGATTTCATCGCGGCAGGGCGCTTTTCGCTAGCATCCTTGCGCGATGAGAAGGGTTCAGGCCTCGACCTTGCGCTTGGCCTTCTTGCGCTCGTTCGGGTCCAGCAGCGCCTTGCGCAGGCGGATGTTCTGCGGGGTCACCTCGACCATCTCGTCATCGTCGATATAGGCGATGGCCTGTTCCAGCGTCATCTTGGTCGGCGGGGTCAGGCGGATGGCGTCGTCCTTGCCGGTCGAACGGAAGTTCGTCAGCTGCTTGGACTTCATCGGGTTGACTTCAAGATCGTCGGGCTTGGCGTTCTCGCCGATGATCATGCCCTCGTACAGCTTTTCCTGCGGCGACACGAACAGGATGCCGCGCTCTTCCAGGCTGTTGAGCGCATAGCCCACGGCCTCGCCGGTCGCGTTCGAAATGAGGACGCCGTTCTGGCGGCCCTCGATCGGGCCCTTGTAGGGGCCGTATTTCTCGAACAGCCGGTTCATGATGCCGGTGCCGCGCGTGTCCGACAGGAACTCGCCGTGATAGCCGATCAGCCCGCGCGAGGGGGCGGAGAACGCGATGCGCGTCTTGCCCACGCCCGAGGGGCGCATCTCGGTCAGCTCGGCCTTGCGGCGCTGCATCTTCTCGACCACCGTGCCGGAAAACTCGTCGTCCACGTCGATGACGACGGTTTCGTAGGGCTCGGTACGGCTGCCGTCCTCGTCCTTGGCGAAGATCACGCGCGGACGCGAAATGCCCAGCTCGAAGCCCTCGCGGCGCATCGTCTCGATCAGCACGCCCAGCTGCAGTTCGCCGCGGCCCGCGACCTCGAAGCTGTCCTTGTCGGCGCTTTCGGTCACGCGGATGGCGACGTTGACTTCCGCTTCGCGCATCAGGCGGTCGCGGATCATGCGGCTGGTGACCTTGTCGCCCTCGCGCCCCGCATAGGGGCTGTCGTTGACCGAGAAGCGCATCGCCAGCGTCGGCGGATCGATCGGCTGCGCGGCGATGGGCTCGGACACCGACGGATCGGCGATGGTGTTCGACACGGTCGCCTTTTCCATGCCCGCCAGCGCGATGATGTCACCCGCGCGCGCCTCGTCCACCGGCACGCGGTCGAGGCCGCGGAACGACAGCAGCTTGGACGCGCGGCCGGTCTCGATCACCTTGCCGTCGGCGTCGATGGCGCGGATCGGGTCGTTGGTACGGATCACGCCCGACTGGACGCGGCCGGTCAGCACGCGGCCCATGAAATTGTCGCGGTCCAGCAGCGTCGCGAGGAAGCTGAACGGCGCGTCCTCGTCCAGTCCCGGCGAGGGGACGTGGTCGCGGATCAGCTCGAACATTGGGGTCAGGTCGCCTTCGCGGGCTTCCAGGTCCTCGCTCGCATAGCCGTTGCGGCCCGAGGCGTAGAGCGTGGGGAAGTCGAGCTGTTCGTCATTGGCATCCAGGCTGACGAACAGGTCGAAGATCTCGTCCAGCACCTCGTCGGCGCGGCCGTCGGGGCGGTCGATCTTGTTGACGACGACGATGGGCTTCAGCCCCAGCGCCAGCGCCTTGCCGGTCACGAACTTGGTCTGCGGCATCGCGCCCTCGGCGCTGTCGACCAGCAGGATCACGCCGTCGACCATGCTCAGGATGCGTTCGACCTCGGCGCCGAAGTCGGCGTGGCCCGGGGTGTCGACAATGTTGATCCGCAGGCCTTCCCACACGATCGAGGTCGGCTTGGCGAGAATGGTGATCCCGCGTTCTTTTTCCAGGTCGTTCGAATCCATCGCGCGTTCCTCGACGCGCTGATTGTCGCGGAACGTGCCGGACTGGCGGAAAAGCTGGTCGACGAGCGTGGTCTTG
>JAPYSD010000208.1 GCA_029936705.1 Croceicoccus sp.
GGCTGGCAGTGGCGCTGGCCGCCGCGCTGCCGCGCGATTTGCGCACAAGGATCGACAAGGTCGTGTCCCCCGCCATGGGCGGCATCATCATAGGGCACGAAATGGGCCGCGCCCTGCAGGTCGACGCCATTTTCGTCGAGCGGCCCACCGGCACGTTCGAACTGCGCCGCGGCTTCGATATCCAGCCGGGCGAGAAGGTCCTGATGGTCGAAGACGTCGTCACCACCGGCCTTTCCAGCCGCGAGGCGATCAAGGCGATCGAGGACGCGGGCGGCAAGGTCGTCGGCATCTGCTCGCTGGTCGATCGCTCGGGCGGACAGGTGGACTTCGACATACCCTATCACGCGCTCGTCTCGCTCTCCTTCCCGACCTATGCGGAAGACGAGGTGCCGGCCGACCTCGCCGCCATGCCGGTGGAAAAGCCCGGCAGCCGCAAGAAGCCCTGACAGGAGTTCGCCGCGTGCAACCGTCCCGCCTCCGCCTGGGCGTGAACATCGATCACGTCGCCACGATCCGCAACGCGCGCGGCGGGGATCATCCCGATCCGGTCCGCGCGGCCGAGATCGTGGCTTCCGTGGGCGGCGACGGCATCACCGCGCACCTGCGCGAGGATCGCCGCCACATTCGCGACGGTGACCTCTCACGAATCCAGTCGGCGACCGGGCTGCCCCTCAACCTCGAGATGGCGGCGACGGACGAGATGCTGGCGATCGCCCTCTCCCATGCACCGCATGCTGCCTGCATCGTTCCCGAAAAACGCGAAGAGCGCACGACCGAAGGCGGTCTCGACGCGGCGGGCCAGCACAATCGCCTGGCGCCGATCGTGAAGCGGCTGGCCGACGCGGGCATCCGCGTATCGCTGTTCATCGAGCCGGAGGAGCGGCAGCTGGACGCCGCGCTGCGCCTTGGCGTACCGGTGGTCGAATTCCACACTGGCGAATATGCGCATGCGACCGGCCCGGAACGCGCGCGCGAGTTGAAGCGTATAGCCGACATGGCGGCGCTGGCGGCAAAGAACGGGATCGAGCCGCACGCGGGTCATGGCCTCACCTATGACAACGTGCAGCCGATCGCCGCGATTCCGCAGCTCGCCGAGCTGAACATCGGCCAT
The DNA here is from genome assembly GCA_029936705.1 of Croceicoccus sp. Lineage (GTDB taxonomy): Bacteria > Pseudomonadota > Alphaproteobacteria > Sphingomonadales > Sphingomonadaceae > Croceicoccus. Next base: position 1,112 of record JAPYSD010000208.1, read on the forward strand.
TACCTGATCGGAGAGGCCGTGTTCGTCGGTTTGGAAACGGCGGTGCGCCGCATGCGGGACCTGATGGATGAAGCGCGCTAGCCCACTCTTGTCGTCCCGCTTTCCATTGCGCGATGCAGCCAAGGTCCGCGCCGATCATGGCCTGCCGGGCCGGAAAGGCCGGGCGTCATGATCATCGGCCTCGGTTCCGATCTCTGCAATATCGAGCGAATCCAGAACTCTCTGGACCGGTTCGGCGAGCGTTTCGAGCTTCGCGTCTTCACCGATGTCGAGCGCGCGAAGGCCGAGAAGCGGCCCTTCACTCGGGCGGGCACCTACGCCAAGCGATTCGCCGCGAAAGAAGCGTTTTCCAAGGCGGTCGGCACTGGTTTCAAGCGCGGCGTGTTCATGAAGGACATCGGCGTCGTCAACGCACCCTCGGGCGCTCCGACCCTTGAACTGGCGGGCGGCGCGGCCGCCAGGCTGGCGGAACTGACCCCCGCGGGGCACGAGGCGGTCGTGCATCTGACTATGACCGACGACCACCCCTGGGCCCAGGCATTCGTGGTGATCGAAGCGCGGCCCCTGGCGGGCGGATCGTGAACAGTCCCCGCCCCGAATGGCGCGGCAACTGGCGTTCGCAGTCCCGTCCGACAGGCCCGTCGAGCATCGAGCCGATCGGCGGAGCGACTCGCGAACGGGTGAACTGGCTGCACGAGGCAGGCGGGCTGCTCGCCATGCTGTTGGCGGTGCTGGCGTTCCATTCGCTGATCGCGAAGCCGTTCTATATCCCCAGCGGATCGATGATGCCGAACCTGCTGGTCGGCGACCGGCTGATCGTGTCTAAATATCCCTATGGCTGGAGCTGGGTATCCGCCTCGTTCCACGTCGTGCCCCGCTCCGCGCGCCGCGTCATGGGATCGACTCCCGAATATGGCGACATCGTCATCGTCACGCCGCCCTACGCGAACGAGGACTGGATCAAGCGCGTCGTTGCCCTGCCCGGCGACAGGATCGCGCTGCGGCGCGGCCAGATCATCCTGAACGGGGTCCCCATCCCGCAGGAAGTCGAACCGCCGGTCCAGCTGGATGCCGACGATTCGCAGATATGCGACGGCCGCCCCTGCCTCGAGGCGTTCGAGCGGTTCCGGGTCCGCCTTCCCAGCGGCCGCGAGGTTTACGAGCCTCCGACGTGGCGCGAAACTCTGCCGAACGGTGCGAGCTATCTGATCATCGATCACCTGAACCAGCCGCTCGACAACGTGGATGAGATCGCCGTGCCCCGCGGTCACGTGTTCCTGATGGGCGATAACCGCGACCATTCGGCCGACAGCCGCGAGATGCGTCCGGGCCACGGCCTGGGCGGTCCGGTACCACTGTCCGACGTGGGCGGCAGGGCTGAATTCATCACCTTCTCGCTCGACGGCAGCGAATCGTGGAACCCGCTGTCATGGTGGAGCGGCTTGCGTACCGAGCGCGCGTGGAGCAGTCTGCGTCCCGTCATAAGGCAAGCGGTCCCGCAAGGGCCGGAAGTCACATCACAATAACCGGGGGGAAGCAGCGCGCATGGACGACAGGGACCCGGAACCGCAGACCACCAGCCCGACAGGGATATCCGATCCGCGCCTGCGGTTCGAGGCGCGCAAGGCGCTGATCTGGGTATCGATCGTCGTGCTGATCGGCGTTGCGATCTACATGGCGCAGGCGCTGCTGGTCATATTCGGCGGGCTGGTGTTCGCCGCAATCATCGACGGCGGCGCACGGCTGCTGAACCGCGTCCTGCCCATCGGGCGCGGATGGCGCGTCGGGATCGTGCTGCTGCTGGCCATCGCTTTCGTCGGCTGGGTGGTGGTCTTTGCCGGGACATCCCTGGCAGAACAGGCTGCCCAGTTCCCCGAACTGGTCCAGCAGCAGGCGGCGCGCCTGATGGACTGGCTGAATTCGCAGGGGATCGACGTCGGCGCGGAGCGGGTCACCGGCATGGCGGAAAAGGCCGTGGGCGGGATCGGCCAGCTGACCAGCGCCGTCGGCGGCCTGATCGGCGGTCTGACCACCGGTTTCCTCATCGTGATCATCGGCGTCTATGTCGCCTTCGAACCCAATCTGTACGAACGCGGCGTGGCATGGATGATGCCCGACCACCGGCGCGAGGCTTTCCTCGAGATGTCGAGCCAGATGGCCCAGTCGCTGCGGCGGCTGATGTTCGGCAGGCTGGTCGGCATGGCGTTCGAAGGCGTACTGACCTGGGCGGCCCTGGCGGCCTATGGCGTGCCGCTATCGGTGCTGCTGGGCCTGCTCACCGGCCTGCTCGCCTTCATTCCCAATATCGGGGCGGTCATTTCCGGCCTGCTGATGGTGCTGGTCGGCTTTTCGGGCGGCACCGACATGGCGCTCTATTGCGTGGGCGTCTATCTGGTGATCCAGACCTTCGACGGCTATGTCGTCATTCCGATGATCGCGCGCAAGACGGTCGACCTGGCGCCGGCGCTGGTCCTGGCGGGCCAGCTGATCTTGGGTGTGCTGTTCGGCATACTGGGTCTGGCGCTGGCCGATCCGCTGATCGCGATGATCAAGGTCATGCTGGAGTATCGGTCGGAGCACAGTTCCAAGGATCCTTACAGCGACGAGGCAGCGGATCGCAGTTTTCATCCGGGATGACACCGGTTCGGGGGATCGACTTTAACTATGGCTCGCAAGTTTCTCTATGGCATCGCCATCCTGGTGGTGCTGATCATCGCTGGCGGTATCGCGCTTTCCTTCTGGTCGAAGGAGCTGACGCAGCTCGCGTTCGTGCCGGGCGGCGCGTTCGAGGAGCAGCCCGCGCTCGAGGATAGCGCGTACCAGGATCCGGCGATGTGGATCGCGCGTCCCGGCATGGGCGACAGCAATCCCGCCCGCTTTTTGCCCGAGGGTTTCACGCCCGAGCAGGACACCTCGGACAGCGCGGTCTTCTTCGTCCACCCCACCAGCTATACCGCGACCGATCACTGGAATGCGCCGCTGGACGATGCCGCCGCGCGCAGCGGCGCCGAACTGTTCGTGCGCGGCATGGCCAGCCCCTTCAACCGCTCGGTCGAGCTGTGGGCCCCGCGATACCGGCAGGCTGCCGTGGGCGCGTTCCTGACCGAAAAGCCCGAAGCGAGGCAGGCGGTCGACGCCGCCTATGCCGACGTGGCGAAGGCGTTCGACTATTTCGTCGCCTCGATCCCGCAGGACATGCCGATCGTGCTGGCCGGGCACAGCCAGGGTTCGCTCCACCTGATCCGCCTGATCAAGGATAAGGTCGCGGGCACGCCGCTCGCCCCGCGCATCGTCGCGGCCTATGTCGTCGGCTGGCCCGTATCGACCGAGAACGATCTGCCCGCCATGGGCATGCCCGCGTGCGCTACCTCCGGCCAGCCCGGCTGCGTGATGAGCTGGCAAAGCTTTGCCGAGCCGGCCGACCCCGAAGCCCTGCTGGAAGCTTATGCGCGCGGCCCGGACCTCGACGACCGGCCCAAACTGCCGGAAAGCGTGCTGTGTTCGAACCCGCTTACCGGCGGAACCGGCGGCGAGGCGCCGATGGGTGACAATCTGGGCACGCTGGTGCCGAACGAAGGCATGACGGGCGGCACGCTGGTGGCAGGCGCCGTCCCGGCCAAGTGCGATCCGCGCGGTATCCTGCTGATCGGCGACCCGCCCGAGATGGGCAGCGCCGTGCTGCCGGGCAACAACTACCACGTTTACGACATCCCCCTGTTCTGGGCCAATCTGCGCGCCGATGTCGCCGCGCGTGAAGAGGGGTACCGCAAGGCGCAGGCCGCCGCGCGATGATCGTCGACAATGCCCGCGCCTTCAGCGATGCGCTGCCCGACGGCGGCTTGCTGCTGGGGCTCGATCCCGGGACCAGGACCGTGGGCGTCGCGCTGTGCGATGCGGGCTGGCGCTTTGCGACCGCGGGCAAGACATTGCCGCGGGGCAAGTTCGGCCCACTGAAGCAGGCGCTGGCCGCGCTGCTGGCAGAGCGCAAGGTAGTGGGCATCGTCGTGGGTCTTGCGAAGAACATGGACGGCAGCGAGGGGCCCCGCGCCCAAGCTGCGCGCGCCCTCGCCCGCAACCTGGATGAGGCGTTCGCGCTGCCCATCCTGTTGTGGGACGAGCGGCTATCGACCGCGGGCGCGGAACGCGCGATGATCGAACAGGACATGAGCCGCGCCAAGCGCGCGGAGCGGATCGACAGCCATGCCGCGGCGGTCATCCTGCAGGCCGCGATAGACGCGCTATCGGCGCCGTTTCTGGACTGAGTCCCGCGTCCTAGTGCGCCTGCCCGGGATGTTCGGGGTCGAGCGCGGCGATCGCCTCGGGGAATGCTTCGCGCAGAAAGGAGAGGATCTGGCGGCAACGCTCGGTCTCGCCATCGTGCAAGGACTGCTCGGCCTGGGCCAGCTTGCGTTCGAGGACATGCAGCATCTGGCGGCAATTATTGGCCGCGTGACGCAGTTCCTCAGCGCCGGGGGTACGATTGGGATCGTTGCCTTCCATGCGATGCCCAATGCGAAGGATTGGCCGTCCTTGCAATATCATCTGACATAGCAACAAAAATTAACAGTTAGCACGGATTGTTATGACGACCCCGTCGATGCCTTCTTCCGGCACAGTGCCGCCCATCGGTACACGTTGTGCGTCGGCGCGGGCACGAACCAGCACCGATTCCGGCACGTCCTGGTCATGCACGACCACGTCCGCGCCGCCCAGAAGCCGCGCTTCGCGCAGGGTCAGGTCGTCCGGATCGCCGGACCGCAGGACGATTTCGAACCGGCCCCGGTCCACCGTGCCCTCACCGGCCGACAGCCAGCGATCGACTGCATCCTCGTCCTGCTCTGCCATCGGATCCAGCGGGCCGCCCTCGCGAAGCGCCGCGTCCAATGCGCGGCGGCGCTGGTCGGAGGTCGGAAAGCGCTCGCGGATCGCGGAGCGGGCAGCGGACAATTGCAGCGCGAGCCGCCCCAGCCCCTGCGGCAGGAAGCGTTCCAGCCGCAGCCGCAGCATCTTGGCCATGCCCGCCGATGCGCCGCCGGTACCGACCGCCACGATCACCGGGTCGCGGTCCACGATGGACGGGACGGTGAAATCGCATAGCGCGGGCTTGTCGGTCACGTTGACGATCAGCCCCTTGCCGCGCAGCCGCATCGCGGCGGCCTTCGCCTCGCTCTCGTCCTCCAGCACGACGAAGGCGAGCTGCGCGTGATGCGCCTCGGCCTCGCCCACGCAGATGCCGCCTGCCCGCTCGACGAGGCGGCGCTTGGCGTCCGCCGCTTCGCCCATGCCCAGCACCACCACCTTGCGGCCCGCGATGCGGTGGAACAGCGGCAGCGAGTTCACAGCCAGTCCGGCACGCGCTCGGCGGCAAGGATCTCGGCCGGGTCGATCCGGTCGGCCACCACTGCGAACCGGTCGCCGCTGACCAGCACCTCGGGCACCAGCGGGCGGGAATTATAGGTGTTCGCCATGGTCGCCCCATAGGCGCCCGCGGTGCGGAACACGGCGAGGT
>JAPYSD010000209.1 GCA_029936705.1 Croceicoccus sp.
AAAGGCGGGTTTTTGGTACCGCCATGCGCAGGTTCGAATCCTGCCGCCCCAGCCAATCTTGCGTAAGACGCTACTCGTAAAGCGGCGACGCCTTACTCCCCTTCAGCTTCCGGATCCTCCGACGACAAAGCCTTGAATTCTGCGAGCCTTATCGCGCGTCCATCGGTCGGGGTCATGATCGCGCGCAGGCGGGTCATCTGCCGGGTGGACCAGCGCAGATTGGTGATGCCGTTCGCCACCGCGGTGCCGCTCGCAAGCTTGTGCCAGCGTCCGTCCTGCCAGTACTCGACGGCAACCGCCGAGGGGGCTGCGAAACGTGTGCCATCTTCGAAAAAGGCCAGTTCCGCCCGGTCGACCCGCACCGGCTTGCCGAAATCGACGGCGTACCACTGGGTATCCGGTGACGGAGCGGAATCCCAGCCGTTGGGCAGCTCGGGATAGAACCATGTCCTGCCGTCGATGGCATCGTGCAGAGCCTCGGCATCCGTGTTGCTGGATGCGCTGGCCTTGGGGAAGGTACCGCGGACAAGCTGGACCGCGTGGTTGATGTCGCGCGTGATGGGGCGGGGCTGGGCGCGGGTCACCGGCGCGGTCAGCCGGCCAAGATCGGCGCGGCTTGCGACTTCATGCCCATCCACCTCGATCGAGAGGCCGGCGCCCTTGCCGTAGCGCGACCCGTCGGCGTCCCATGCGACCGCGACGCGCCGTCCGTGATAGGGCACGTCCTCGACCCGGAACCAGTCCAGCGCCTGCGCGTCGTCCGCACCCGGCAGTAGCGGGTTGATCTCGATCAAATCGTCCGAGCGTGGCCTGATGCCGACAAGGCCGGTCATGACCAGGTCGATAAAGCCCGAGTGGAAATAGTGATGGCTGCGGTCCAACCCCACGATCGGCTTGCCGGTGTCGGGGTAATAGTCCTCTTCCAGGTCCAGCAGATCGCCTTGGTAATGCAAATCGGCATACTGGCGCAGCAGCCGCATGTAGTCGCTGCGCGTGACCGGGCCGGTATGATCGTAGTGATCCAGCAGGTTGGCCATACCGGTCAGCACCTGCGTCGTCTGATAGGGCCAGATCGGACCGTTCCACTGGCATTCGGGCGCATCGCCCAGATAGCGATACTGCCTCATGTAATATTCGTATGGCTTCTCGACCGTGCGCATGCCCGCTTTTCCGGCCAGCGAGTCCGGATCGAGCAGGTGCGACCAGGCTGCCGCATGTTGCGCGTCATCGGGTGCGACGTCGAAGGTCCACGGCAGATAGCCTGCCAATTCCCGCGCCCGGATGAAATCCCAGTAATCGACGTATTCGTTGTCGACCTTGTACCGGTCGGTGAAATGGCCAAGCGCCGGGTTCCAGAGATCGGCGACCATACGCTCCCCCAACGCGTCGGCGCGCTTGGCGAACGAAACCGACAGGGCATCGTCGCCCGCCAAGTCCGCGATCCGCGAGATGGCCCGCGCATTCGCGACCATGTAGCTGTTGATCGACGGCCTGAAGCTGTCGCCGCCGCGAAACCCGTCTTCTCCGCCCGAGGCATCGATGGAGGAGACGGTGTATTCGGTCGCGTCCAGCAAAGGCTCGATATAATAGAGCCCTTTCGACCAGTCGTAGTGGTCTTCCCACAATCCGTAATTGTAGCGCATCACCGGCAAGTGGCGCTGAACGGCGGCGCGGTCGCCGTCGACCAGATAGCGGCCCCAGACGGAATCGGCCATGTAATCAGTGAAATGCCGGTCGTTGCCGCCATGATACATGAAGTTGATATAGTCGTCGGTGAAGCGCCGGTCGTTCAGCCAGCGCCCTTCGGCGATGTGAAAGCCGCTGGCGTCATTCAGGCTGGCATAGGGTTCGCGCTGCCAACTGACGTCATCCGCGAACTCGGTGGTGATATAGCCCTGTTCGCCCAAGTCGCGCTGATGCGCGCGGAAGATCGACCAGCGATAGTAATAGACCGCGTCCAGCCGCGGATCGGCGCTTTCGAAGAAGGGGATGCGGTCCTGATACCAAGGCGCGTCATTGCCGAAATGTTCGGCCGCGATTTGCCGGTGGTCGAGCTGCTGTGCCGATGCGAAGGGGCTGGAAATGCAGGACGCTCCTGCAAGCAGCAGGGCGGCGCCCATCTTCAGTCCGGTTCGGCTCAACACGCATGCCCTCCTGTTGGTGCGACACTGGCGGCCCCTTCCCGAACCGGGTGAGAGGGATGGAAGGCCCGGCAAGCGGCCGCCAATGTTCGACCGGGGCAGGGGCCGCAAACCCCGCGCCCCGGCCCGATCGGATCAATCGAACGTGAAGCGTACGCCAAGCGCGAAGGTGCGGTCCAGCAGCAGCGAGTTCGTGTTGAACTGCTCCGGATTACCCGCATCCGCGTACTTGTAGTATTCCTGCTGCTTCGACTTGGTGATGTTCACCGCGTCGAAGGTCAGCGCCACGTCCTGCGTCACGTCCCAGGTCAGCTGGAAGTCCAGGCTGTCCTCGGGCCGGCGCCACATGCCGATCGGGTTGGCAAAGGCCCGTGCCTCGTTGAAGCGCAGGAACCCGTCGCGCCAGACATAGGACAGGCGCGCACCGATCGGGCCGCGTTCATAGGCCAGGGTCGCGTTGTACGAGAACTTGGACACGTTGAAGAACTGCGACTTGGTCTCGGTCAGATTGCCGTCGACATCGGTGTCCGGGATCGTCTGCTCGGAATCGAGGATCGTGGCGCTGCCCTGGAAACCCAGGCCGTCGAGCAGGCCCGGCAGGTAATCGGGGAAATAGGTCAGCCCGACTTCCAGCCCCTGAAGCCAGCCGTCCGACGCGTTCGACGGGCGGGTGATCTGGAAGAAGTCGGTTGCCGTGTCGCCCACGATCGGGTTGTCGGGAATGAATTCCAGCTGGGTCAGCGGAACGACCAGACCGTTGATCTCGCGGCGGAAGGCGGTGACCGTGATCGCGCTGCTGCGCCCGAAATACCATTCCAGCGCCAGGTCGTAGTTCTTCGATTCCGTCGCGTTCAGCTGGGGATTGCCCGCGCTGCCCGTGCCAAAGCCCAGGCGCGACAGGTCACCCACCAGCGAGACATTGGGGTTGAGATCGCCGAACGCCGGGCGGCGCAGCGTTTCGCCATAGTTGAAGCGCAGGCGCACGTCGGGCGTGATCTCGTACCGCAGGGTAAAGCTGGGCAGGACCTTCATCTGGTTCGTCGAGACATTTGTCTCGGCGAAATTGTTGAGGCGGTCGAAGTAGTTGTAGTCGGTATCGATCGCGACAAGCCGCGCGCCGCCCTGGACCAGCAGCGGGGCGCCGAAGACATCGACCTCGCCATCGGCCAGCAGATAGGCCGACATGGTAACCTCGTTGATGTCGAACACCCGGTCGAAGGTCAACTGGTCCGACAGCAGGATATTGGGGTTGCCCGGCTGGTACAGCTGCCGGATCGCGTCGCGGTTCTTGTAGAGCGCCGGTCCGTCGGCCACCACCCAGCTGGTCGGCACGTCGGCCTTGCCGTCATAGAAGCCGCTGTTGGTGAACTGGTATTCGTCGCCCAGTTCGGCCAGCGAGATGCCCAGTCCGGCACCGCCCTGTTCGCGCACGAAGGTGCTGGTATCGCGGTCGTCAAAGCGGAAGCCCGCCTTGATCCGGCGCAGGAAGCCTTCGTCGAACTCGTAATAGCCGTCGAGCATGAAGGTCCACGCGCTGCCCTCGGCCTTGTTGGCGTTGTCGAACAAGTCGCGCACGAACCAGCGATTGGGGTCGGTGTGCAGGTCGGGATCGCTGAAGCTGTAGGCAGGGATCCCGCCGCCCGCGTTGAAATCGACGTCGATGTCCTGCCTGGAACCGGCGTGATCGGTGCGCACCGCGAAGAACGAGGTTTCGTTCGTGCTGTCCTGATAGGCAAGGTCGGCCGTGATCTGGCCCCTGTTGCCCAGGTCCCACGCGCCGTTCAGCGCATAGACGTAGCTGTCGGTCTTGCTGGTGCCGTAATCGCCGCTGTTAAAGCCATAGACGTCGCCGACCTGGCGCGACTTTACGATATTGGTGCCCTCGTAAAGCTCGAACGTCTGGCCCGGATTGGGGCCCAGCGCGTTCCACCAGTCGGCAAAGTTGAAGAACAGCGAATTGAACGTGTTGCCGCGAAAGCCGGTGTAATAGAACTCAGCCGTATAGACCGAGCTGCTGTTCGGCGCCCATTGCAGGGCCGCGTTGATCGACGGACGCTCACGCTCGCCATACAGGTCCGAGCTGATGACGGCATCGCGCGACAGGTAATAGGGAACTTCGACCCCGTCGCCGGGGCCATAGGCAAAGGTGGAGCCGGGAGCAGTGGGCAGGCCCGCGTTCAGCCCCGGCGTCCAGCTGGAGAAAGCCGGATCATTGCTGGGAAAGATGCGTTCCAGCGGCAGCAGGTTCGAGCCCGCGGGCGGATTCTCGGTAGCGAAGGGCACCATGGCGCCCGCCTGCACGTTCATGTTGCGATACTTGTATTTGGTGTAGCTGCCGTTGAGCAGCACGCCGAATTCGCCGATGTCGGTATCCCACGTATCGCTGACCAGCAGCGCGACGTTCGGATTGAACTCGTCCGCCAGCTCGCTGTAGATGCCGCGCGCCAGGCCCGATACCGTGAACCCGTCGAAGTCGAACGGACGGCGGGTGTGCACGTCGATCTGGCCGGCAAGGCCGAATTCCAGCTGGTCGGCCGACCGCGTCTTGTAGACGTCGATCTGCTTGACGAGGTTGGCGGAGATATCCTGAAGCGCGAAGGACGTGCCGCCAGCGGTGAAGATATTGCGCCCGTTCCAAGTGGTAACCGGATCGGGCAGGCCGCGGATCGTGATGAAGGCAGTCTCGCCGCCCGCGCGATCGGTGACCTGGATACCGGTCACGCGCTGCAGCGCCTCGACCACGTTATTGTCCGGCAATTTGCCGACATCCTCGGCCACGACCGAGTCGACGATCTGGACCGACTCGCGGCGTACATCCAGCGCCCCCACGATCGATGCCTTCACCCCGGTGACGACGATGACATCGTCCGGAGCGGTGTTGCCGGTGTCCCCGGCCTGCGTGTCGGTGACCGGCAAGTCGCCGGGCGCGGCGTCCTGCGCATGGGCCATGCCGGCAAGGCCCAGGGCAAACACGGACGCGGTGCACATTGCGATTGGCTTGAACGCCATGATCCTACTCTCCCTCTGGAGGCTGGTCAGTACCACGCCCCTTTTCTGAACCAGGATCTGTTATTTGTCGGAGTTATAACTTGCAAGAGGAAATTATGCCCCCGGTGTCAGCGGGCGGACGGCTGTTGCAGCCATGCTACGCCGAAACGAACAGCGCCCCGCAAGCCTTGATCTTGCGAAGGGCATGCGGGGCGATGTTGCCGTTATCGACGGCGTCGGACCTTTCCGGCGCCGTCAGAACATTTGTCAGGGTTTTAGCGGATCAGTCGAGCATCCAGACCGCGTTACCGCTATTGGCATCCGCCAGAAGGATCCCGCCGCCGGACCGGGCCAATGCCTTGCCGGGAAAGGCCAGCGATTCGATGCGGACCGTGCCTGTCCCGGTCCCGGGTACGCGGCGGAACATGTCCGCACCCGCGCGCGCTGCCGTTCCGATCGACACGGAACCGTCTTCGTTCGCGACCAGGTGCTGGTCGCGCAGCAGGATGGGCGACAGGCGGATCGCGCCGCCCTGCTGCGGCCATGCGCGGAATTGCGTCTGCGGCAAGGGCGCGCTGCCCGCCATCAGCACCTGGTCCCGGTGCGCAAGATAGGTCCCGGACCCATCCGGCGCGGCATAGCGGTCGGGGAGAGGGCCGTTACCGACCGGAACACCGAAATCGGGGCTTCCGTCGGCCTTGTAGTAAAGCCGCTGCACGCGCGTATGGCGGTCGGGATTGAAAAGCGGATCGCCCTCGATCTCCTTGTAGTCGCGCCCGTGATAGACGAGCATGTCGTGGCCGTTTTCATCCACCGTGAAGCTGTTGTGACCGGGCCCGTACACGCCGGTCGCGACATTGGTCTGGAACACCGGCTGCGGCGACTTGGTCCAGGATGCCGGGTCCATGATGTTCGCATCGGCATCGGCGGTCAGCAGGCCCAGGCAATAACGGTCGTCCGTCGCGCTGGCGGAATAGGTCATGAACAGCTTGCCGTTGCGCTCCAGCACCGCTTGCGCCTCGTTCACCTTGAAGCCGCGGATTTCCCAGTCCAGCGTTGGCACCGACAGCCGCGCGGGCGCCGCCGCGAGGGTCAGGGGCGAGGCCATTGGCGCGATATAGATGTTGGAATTCGTGTCGATCCCCGGCTCGCGCTGCGCCCAGGCGAAATAGCGCGTGCCCTTGTGATAGAAGATCGTGGAATCGAGGTTGAAGCTGTCCCACGGCCCCTTGAATTCGCCCAGTACGGACCAGTTGCCGCGCATCGGATCGCTGCTGTCGCAGACGACTGCATAGGTGCGTATGCGGAACACATCCTCGCCCCCGCCGCTGGGACCGGCGGCGAAATAGACCGTCCACCGCCCGTCGACCAGGTGCAGTTCGGGCGCCCAGAGAAAGCCCGACATCGGACCCGTTTCCTGGTGCCGCCACAGCACGCGCTCTTCGGCGTCCGACAGTCCCTCGATCGTGCGCGCGCGGCGCAGCAC
>JAPYSD010000735.1 GCA_029936705.1 Croceicoccus sp.
ACCGATAAAAAACATGCATGATTGACTTTTTGATCGCCGCGCCTAGGCTTCCTGTCGAGAAAACGGCCGGCGCTGCCCGGTGCCCCAAGCGGTCCTGCGCATGCGACCGGCTCATCAAGGAGAGCCCGATCATGCGTGTTGCAATCGACCCCCAGCCCGAAAGCCCCATTCCCGACCTGGCGCGGCAATATTCGCCCGAACTGGTCCAGGCGGGCAACATGTTCGCGGTGGCGCCCTATCGCTATTCGACCTTGCCGCTGCGCCTGTTCGAGGCGTGCCGGATCGCGACGGCCGTCATCAATGGCTGCATCGTATGCAAGAACTGGCGGGCGCAGCGCGATCTCGTCTCGCTGGGGCTGGACAAGGGCGTCATCGACCAGCCCGAACGGCCAGACGAGGCGATGTACCAGGCGGTGCTGAACGGCGATCTGTCGACCCTGTCGCCCAAGGAGCGCATCGCCGTGCGCTTTTCGCAGCGGATGGGCACCGATCCCGACGAGCTTGGCAATGACGACGCGTTCTGGAGCGAGCTGAAGCAGCACCTGAGCGATGCTGAGATCGTGGAGCTGACCCATTGTACCGCGGCATGGATGGCGATGGGCCGGGTGGCGCATGTTCTGGGCGTCGACACGATCTGTTCGGTCGGCGGACCGCTGGAAGAGGCGGCCTGATCGGCTGACGTATCCGGCGCCGTCCGGTTGACACAGGCGACATCTCCTACAGGTGCCGTCACCCCGGTCAGACCCGCGCAAATGGCGGGTTTGCGGGCCACTGGTTGACACCTGGCAGGGGCGGAGAAAAACCGGCGATGGGAAAGAGCGGGTGCGCCTGGCGACGCGCCTGCGGGACTAGCGGCGCGGCGGCCTGTAGGACAGGGGTTTCGAGTACAGGCCATCCGGCCCGCTTCTGCTCGTCAGCGCGATTGCAGGATATGCGCCGCTGCCTGGTCCAGCATCAGGTCGCGGCTTTCGCCCACGGGATTGGGCGCGATGGCGATGTCGGGCACGACCCCGCGTACCGCTTCGGATCCCGATGGCCGGACCATGTACGCCTTGGGATAGGTGATCGTCGCGCCCGAATGGGGCAGGTCGAAGCTTTCGACCGCGCCATAGGTGGTGGGCAGGTCGGCGGTTTCCTCGCCCATGATCGTCGCCATGCCAAGATCCTGCATCAGCGCCGCGACCACCGCCGCGTTGGAGTAGCTGTGCCGGTCGATCAGCACCCAGACTTTCCCGCGAAACGCATGATCGGCGATCGGCCGGGTGACGGGCAGGTCGATTGTCACGCGCTCCCCCGGTTCGGCGGCGGCGATGGCGACGGCCATGCGGCCCGCCAGGC
>JAPYSD010000002.1 GCA_029936705.1 Croceicoccus sp.
AGCCCTTGGGAATGATCCAGCGCCTCGTCTCACGCGAGGTGATGAGGAGGACCTCCAGACTGCCGCCCTCATCGATGCGATAGGGCAGGGCGGCGTACTGGGTTTTTCTCTTTCTCTTCATGCCTGCCGAGATTCTACGCGGTACCCGACGTGCTGTCAGCCCGGTTCTGCTCGACCGGGAAAACGTCGAGACCGCCAGTGCCTCTGACCATTGAATTTTTGCTTAGTGTCCTCAGGCGTCATGGGTGACACTTTGCCTGGAGGCACCTCCCGGCCACTTGGAAAATCCCTAGCCGGTTTGGGATGTCTATGCCTGTTCGCCACGGTAGAAATTTGCGCCGCTTTGCTTGCCTGTAAGTTGCCTGTTTCAGGCAAAGTGTCACGGATGACAAAGTAGGCTATATTCGAGAAACCGGCGCATTTTCTGGATTCACACGCGAATCCGGGCGTGGCAGATTCACCTTATGTACTTGCCCTGCCAATCCTCGCCTTCGACTGACCTGGGCGCAATCCTGACTGCTCTGGCGAATGTCTCCCGCCGGCCGCGCTATGCCTTTATGGTGCTGGGTCTTATCGCCGAAGCGGCCCGTTCTGACGGGCGGGCAGGTCCGTGGGTGGCAGGACCGGACTGCGTACCGCAGCCCTTACGCGAATGGGTGGCAGGAAAGCTCGTCCCGCTTGCCGCGCATGACCGGCGGCGTGCAACCCTGCGGCGGAAGGTCGAGGAGCGGCTCGGTACCCGTGCCACAGACGAGGCCCTGGTGCGAGCTGCGGTGGAGGAAGAAGCGCTCGCTGCAGGCAAGGCCAATGTCAGCAGGGCCGTGTCCGATCTGGTCAAGGCGGGTTTCGTGCGGCGCTATTATGCCGGGCGGGTGAGGGGGCATCAGAACCGCGGGGGAGGGCGCCACGCGGTCTATGTCGTGGCCCCGCAGGTTCTGAACGCCATCCGGTCGCGGCCTACCCTCGTTTAGGACGCTGAAGCTACCGAGATCGATACCCGGATGGCATGCTCTGTCCATGGGCCATCACCCGTCGTTAACTTTATCACATCGGAATAGAGACGAGACGTCATCACCATACCTTGGCTGAATAAAGCGCGGTCTCGTATGCGCTTGTGCTCATCAGGGAAGACCGGGTCGTCCAGATATCTCTCGATTGAGGCGAGCGCTGAGGTCCCATGACATTGCTCCGCAGGCCAGATTGGCCGAAGGGAGAATGCCGGTATTAAATGCCAGATGTCCTATAGCACCCAGATACGCCATTGACGCATACGCCAATGACGTATAGTTGCGGCAGGCATGGCTAACCTGCAGACTGTGGTGGAATTGCCCGAATTTCTGCGGAGGGCCAAGGCGATCATGTCCGATGAGGATCGAACGGCGCTGGTCAACTACATTGCCGCCAATCCAGAGGCAGGTGTTTCACTGGGCGGAGGTCTTCGTAAAGTCCGTATCGCCCGGCAGGGCGGTGGGAAAAGCGGCGGTTACCGGACTATCTATGTGTTTGGCGGCGTGCAGGTTCCCATCTTCCTTGTCACCGTATTCGCTAAGAATGAAAAGGATAACCTGACCAAAGCCGAACAGGCAGAATTGATCGCTATGAGCAAGGTTCTGCTCGCACATTATGGAGACCGACCATGACCGCCTATGACAGCATCAAGCAAGGTCTGAGCGAAGCGTTGGCGTTTACGGAAGGCAACGAAGCCGGATCGCAGATCCATCAGGTGGAAGTGCCGGCCGTCGACGTTGCCGCGATACGCGCCAGCACCGGCCTCTCGCAGGGCGCGTTCGCGCGCAGCATCGGCGTTGCCAAAGGCACGCTGCTCAATTGGGAACATGGCCGCCGCCGCCCTACTGGTCCGGCGCAGGTGCTGCTCGCGATGATCGCCAAGAAGCCTTCGTTGGTGCGTGAATTGCTGCGTCCGTGATCCCGCGTGACCCGGTTGTCATCGTCGATCAATGCCGTGACGAGCATTCCGCCCTTGAGCACGAAGCGTTCCTTGTGATCCGAGATTGACAGTCGAAAAAGCAGGCGCTCGAGTGCAAAGCGGACCAGCAGGACGTCGAAGGCGCGACCTTCCTTGCGGGCAATATTGAGCAGCCGGTCCTTGACCGATTTGGCAAGGTTCACGGGAGACTTAGCCATGGGAGGTGAGGGCCTCGAGATATGGTCGCAGGGTGTTCCATGCTCCGCCGGCCTTGGCGCCTTCCGCGATCGCACCGGGCGTTGCCTTGCTTTGTTCGAGGGCCGTCCGCAGCCCTTCGACTGCGACCGAACGATCGACCAGCTTGGGATTGCGGAATGCGTCTGCCAGCGTCTTGGGGATCGAGTAGATCGGTACATCGACACCGGCGATCGCATGATGTTCGATGCCTTGGCGCAGATAGCGGTCCGTGAGGCGGACAACGCGCAGCGGCGGATAGGATGGCACCGGCGACCAGTCGCTTGGGCCGATCGCCATCCAGATTTTACGCGGCATCTGATCGGTGAGCCCATGAAAGGCGAGGGCGGAGGTGAGGGCGATAACGCCCTTGGGAACACGTGCCGCAGCCTCGGCCAGGATATGATGTTCTTCGATGTCTGCCTCGCTGCGCTGGTATACGCCGCGAGAAATCCGTTCGATCTCTCCATCCTCCACCGCACGCGCGATCGTCTGCGGACCAATGCCCGCTGCGCGCAGCTCGCCAGCCCGCATAATCGTACGGTCAGCGAATAGATCGCGAAGCTTTGCCCGTTGGAGCACTGGCCCTGCAAGCAGGTGACAATTCCTATAATGGATTTCTCTATTATCAGAGGACTTGTCACATGTCACCCGATCATAGGACGTTCTGAGCCAACGCGTCGCATTGCACGGGAGGGACGAATTACTGAACCGCTTGCGACGGCGTCACCCCGTCATCTGAGAACTATTTTTCAACGCCCGCGATAGGGTTCGCACGCAATCCCGTCATTGTCGCCGTCCATCTCCGGACGATAGCCGGGCTGGCCGCGATACATGGGTGCATAGCCTGCAGCGCGCGCTTCACGGCAGTTCCTGAAATAAACCTCGTTCGTGGGGGACGTCGGCACGATGGTGGGCATCCGCCCTTCGGTACGTCGCGGCGCTTGAGGCAGCGCCTTTTGCGGGTGTGCTGCGCGATAATCGGCAGGTTGCTCGAACTCCGACGCCCAAATGCCAATCTGTTGTGCTTTGGCTGCCTGCTCGTCAGCAACATACGCTCGGCTATATTGAGGCAGGGTGACGGCCAGTCCGGCTTGTACCATGCGCTTTCCGAGATCGAGCCTGTCGACAGAGCAAATGGCGACAGCTCTCCCATATTGGTCATAACCCATTTGCCTGCAATTCACGGTGCCCCTTGCGACCAGCTCCGTGAGGACAGTCCCTGCTTCCTCGCCGCAACGCCAGCGCTCACCGCCACGAATACATTCCTGGTCCAGTTCGACAGCATCGATGCCATGCAGGCGAACGTACGTACCGTTGTAGGCCAGCGTATCCCCATCGACGACATGCGGATTTCCAAGCAGCATCTGGGCCTGCGCCGACGCCGGAAAGATGAGCGCCACCAGGATCAGTAATTTACGCATGAAGGCCACATAACATCTGGCAGTCAGCAACAGGTTAAAACTCGGGCGTACAAGATCCAGACGCATGAGATGCTGTTCGATGCGCTGGCGCAGGCCTTCAGGATGCTGGGCGGCGTTGGACACGAAGGAACATAAATCATTAACCTCAACGCTTTATCAGACCAGTGCGTTAACGAATGATATTTAGGAATTTAAAGTGACCCCGACACCACGAGCTTACATCAATATCGAATCCGTATTTGCCGAAAGGGAAGACGATTATGTGAATATGGCAGCTAACGGTTCCGCTTGGGTGGTGGAGGGCTCACGCTGGGTTGTGATGGAATGGGGAGCAATGGGCTATCAGTATTCTCCGGTAGAATCTTTGGTCGGTGATTGCTTGGATAACTATGTGGCAAACTTCGTTCCTGATATTGAACCCGACGACGATATCCACCACGCTATCCAAGATTTCTGCAATCGCAGCGACTGGCAAGCGCAAGCGCAAACTGCAGTAAATACGGCGGTAGAGGCAATTTTGCGTAGCCACTGCAATTTTCTTGAAGAATTAGAGGCTACGGTGGAATAACGCACTAAGCAATTGCAAGGCTTCGCCGCGTCGATTTCACTCTCGGAAACGAGGAATGCGTTTCCCTTTTCTGCGACTTGTGAGGTGGATCGAGCGGCATCGGTCGCAACGGTAGGTTCGGAGCTGCAAGCCGGATCGCCGGATGATGACGAGAGCCTCCTCCTCCGATCGGTAAGACACCTTCTTCAGACATATGCTCAATCTGGTTCGCACACGGCTACTCTACCAAATCGCGCGGCCATTTGTAGTCAGCGATGTCCAGAAAAGCAGCGAGTCGCTCGACCCTTGAGAGCAAGATCGCCGGTGCTGCGGCCCGAATTGCCGTAATTTTCCGCTCCGGATGCCCGATAATCCTCAATCAGGAGGAGAACACTCTGCCTGACGATGCAAGGATGGTAATCCCGACTGCTCCCGCTATGAGGCGGACAACGCAAGTTCAGGCAGACAAATGGCGCGCAAGCATTCGAAAAATGACCCCTATGGCGACTTGCATCAGGACGACGAGGTGCCCGAGAGCGTGGTGCACTGCTGGCTCTGCAGTCGTCCGACCGGCAAGACCATTGTATGGCACCACCCTGTACCCAAAAGCCGAGGTGGGCGAGATGTGGTTCCCATGCATCCAATCTGTCAGCAGACGCTGATCGCCAATTTCACCAATTCCGAACTGCAGCGGCACGGGATGGACATAGAGAGCCTGTTGGCCGATCCCGCAGTCCGCAAGTTTGTCGATTGGGTGGCGAGCAAGGATCCCGATTTTACGGCGACGATAGCCAAGAAAAAACGCTGACAGCGTTCGCCAACATAGGCGCCATTCGAATTGCCAGATCGCTTCCCTGAAACCTGCGCCTTGTTAACCTAGTGTAGTGGCGGATCATAACGACCGGCGTTGCGATCTTGCTACCGCCACGTATGCTCCTGCCGGACGCCATCGCCTGCGTCTTGCTTGATGTTTAATTGCTTTTAATTTGCAGATAGTCCAGTCCGGCGCAGACCGCTTCGACCTGCGCGGCGTTGCATTGTTCGGGCGTGGCGCGCGGGCTGTCGGGATAGACTTCCGTAGTCGTCTTAAACCGTGCCGTCGTCACGCTGGTGCACATCCCGGCCTTCGCAGCGGGGTATTCGATCACGCCGCGGGCGACCACGGGCGAACCGATGATACGCCCTTGCGCGTCGGCAGGTGCGATATGCGTGACCTTCTCGACCGCGGCGATGATCGCTTGCTGGAAGGCAGGCTGCGGGTTCTCGCCATCGTCGACAAGGTAGAAGCCATCCGGAATGGTATCAGGCGCGTAGTCCGTGCCGTCGCGTGCTGCGAGGGCCGGACGGAATTCGGTTTCGTCGCTATCGGTCGTTTCGTGCAGATCGATATGCATGAGAAACGGGCCCGGTTGCGCGGCGACGAGCGCCATGAGGTGGGCGCACTCGGCAACCTTGGTGCCCTTGCGGAAGTTGCGGTTGGGATCGAGCGCGTCATAGTTCCAGCGATTGATCCGCTCGTACCCCCAAGGGTTGACGCAGGCCACGACCAGAAGATTGACCTTTCCGGCATAGTCGGCCGCGCGCGTCTCGAGGAATTCGAGCGCTCCCATCACGCCGCTGGTCTCGTAGCCATGAACGCCGCCCGTCACCAGCGCGGTTGGCAATGCCGGATCGGGCGCGCCATTGCGAAGCGCATAGAGCGGGTAACTATCCTCGCCATAGTCGAGCGAGCCATAGACCAAGACCTCAAAGCGCGATGCCAATGCTTCGATCCTTGGTACGACGTCGTTGGCATAGCTGCGGCGGCGGGGCTGGCTAGCGCGCCATTTCTCGCGCTCCTTCATCGTCCACGGGGTTCCGGGGGTGCCGATCGGATAGAATGCGGTGCTGGTCATCATCGTGCCTTGCAGGTCGAGAAGCGAGGGGGCGTGTCCTGCCCCCATCAGGCTGAGGACACACTGGTCATAGCCGGAACGCGGCGGTAGCGGCCAGAGCAAGCGCGAAGACAAATAAAGACGGTATGGCGGCTGTCATAGGTCCGGTTAGGTTCCGGATAAGCAAGCAGACCCGTGCAAAATTGTCCAAGGTTATACCGGAGATGCAAGAAACTTTTGACCCAAGCCCCCATCGGCAGCATCGGTCAGGTTGCAGGCTTGAGAATGACAGGGCGAGACTTACGCTTATTGATCGATTGCCGGACATGGTTCGGTTAAGAGCTTCCGGTTAAATTTTGCTGGTATCAACTTTCAGCGCAACGGCGCGCCAGAGCACTCAACTCGTCGAACAGGACGTCGTCAGCTTTTGTGAAGTTAAAGCAGGTTTTTCCCTGCTTACGTTTTGCCAATGCGGGCGAAATATCTTTGGCGAGCTCCGGCGCGGAATAGAGCGGCATCAGATGAAACGCCACATAGCTCTTCTTGCTAGTAACCGTGCCGAACCATCCGGGTTGCTTCGTCTTTGGGTCAATGTTTGACGTCCGCAATTCCAAAGTGCCGGGCTCGTCCCGATTGATCGTCATGGCAGGAGCTGCTTCGATCATAATCATGCGCAATCGAGCATAGATATCCGCAAAATTGTCTGCCATTCCTGATCCTTCCACATCAGATCAAATCATAGCAGCATTAGCAAAAGGCGACGCACAAAACTTTTCGTTGCGCTTCGCGACATTGGAGCAGGTTCCTTCGACAAAGCGGTCGTTCTCGATCTCGGGTTACACTAGCAGAAGCTGCCATAAGGTCAGACTTTCGGTAACGCCCGGAACTGGGCCGGTTTCGCACAGACCGCTTATGGCCGAGCAGCCTACTGAAGCTGTCACTCGTCTAACGACCAAAGCCGGGCGTTCGGATTGTTGGTGTCGGAGTTACTGATCAGCGTTCCCTCCGATCCTCGTCAGCCTTTTCGAAATAAGCCATCTGGTCGGCGTGGGCTTTTCGAAAGGCGGGCCGAGCAGTCATGCGTTCAATATAGCCCTCGCTTGCAGGGCGATCGCCGTGCTTGCGGACAAGATCGACGCGGAGCACGTCGGCCATGATGAGATCGGCAAGGGTGAAGCCGTCGCCCACCAGCCATTCACGCGTCCCCAGAACTTCTTCCATCTGCGCCAGCCGGTTGTCGAGCCAGCTGGTGATCGCGGGTACGTTTTCCTTCGACCATTGCAGCACGACCCAAGGCATCGTGACCATCTCGAGCGTATTCAGCCCGGCGAAGATCCACTGGATCACCTCAGCCCGGGCTTTCTCGTGCGGCGGGATCAGCGCGTCGCTCTTGCCGCCGAGATGGATCAGGCCCGCCCCGCTCTCGAACAGGCTGATGGCGCCGTCCTCCAGCATCGGCACCTGACCGAAGGGCTGACGGTCGAGGTGGTTGGTCTCGCGACCGTCGAAGGGCACACTGGCGATGCGGTAGGGAATGCCCGCCTCCTCGCACGCCCAGCGCAGACGGATGTCGCGCACAAAACCGCGAGGGCCTTCGGGCACCCAGTCGTAGGTCCAGATGGTGACGGGATCGGCGGGCATCATCGTTTTCCTCGCAAGATTCGGGGCAGGCTCACCATTGGTTGCGGCCATCGAGCTCGACGACCTTGACCGCGCTCCTGTCGAAATCGACATCCATCCGGACGTTGTAGCTGATCTTCTCGGTCTCCGGATTTGACCAGTCGGGCGATCGTCCGTGGGTAACCATGCCGCAAGTTCGGCAACTGAAATGCGCACCCTCGGTTGGCGCGTATTTAATAAGGCCGTCAGGCTCGGCCGTCAGCGTGAATTCGGCTGGGTCGCAATACGCCCACAGCGCTCCCACCCGATCACAATAGGTACAGTTGCAGCGGGTGATCTCGGTCGGGGTCGGCGCTTCGAACGCGACCGCGCCGCAGTGGCAACTTCCTTTCAGCATGGCATATCTCCGTTCGTTGCGGCCGGTCCTATTGCCCTCCCAGCAGGTTGAGCGTGTTGCCGTCGGGATCTGTAAGGGTAGCGATGCGCAAGGTGGTGAAACCGGGGACGGCCTGCGGTTCGCCGACTGCGATGCCGGCGGCGCAGAGCCGCTTGATCTCACCCTCCAGGTCCGGAAGGCGCAGCGAGACGGTATCGACAGCGCCCTCCTTCGGGTTGTCGAGCACCTGTAACAATACGCTGTCGGTTAGGTCCCATTCGCAGCAGCTTGGCATGGGGCTGCGGTCGGGGCCGCGGCCCAGCACCTTGCTCCACCAATCGCAGCCGGCGGCATGGTCCTTGACCCCGAGCGAGACGAAAACGTTGGCGACGTCCACGTCAGGCTTCTTCCGAGAAGATCGTTTCGAAACCACCAAAGATCATGCGCTTGCCATCGAAGGGCATGTCCATTTCCTGCCAGCGCTCATCGGACGCCTCTCGATCGACGGTCCACCAGTGACCCTTACACGAGGGCAGACACAGCTGATCGCCATGGTGCTGCATGAGCTGACGACCAATGCCGTCAAGTACGGCGCATTTTCGGTTCCGAGTGGGCGACTGGACGTCACTTGGGCCGTTAATGACGGGGAATGGCTTAGTTTCGTGTGGGCTGAGAGCGGAGTCCAGATCGATGGTCCGCCAGACACCAGAGGCTTTGGCACCGGCATGATCGAGAAAAGCTTCAGCCATTCACTGAACGGTGAGTCTTCACTGGAGTTCGGTTCGGATGGCCTGGTCTGCCGCTTTGCTATCCCGCTCCACACGAAAAGCGGGAAGGCTAATTGATGCCGCTTTCGAGAAAACGTTTGCTGATCGTTGAAGACGAGTACCTGGTGGCAATGGATCTTGCCTACGCAGTCGAGGAGTTAGGCGCAGAAGTTTCCGAAATCGCCGGATCTCTCGAGAAAGCGATGATGGCTGCAGATAGGGACATCGACGGCGCTTTGATCGACGTTCAGCTTGGGGAAGAAAAATCGTTTCCCGTAATCGAAAAGCTGGCTGCTGCCCAAATACCGTTCATTCTCATGACAGGTTATCATGTAAGCATTCTGCCGGAGAACATGCATCACTATCCACGTATCATGAAGCCCTTCTCGGATCGCGAGCTCAAAAGGGTAACAAAGGAAGTGCTTCTCGAAGTTTGAAATCTTCAAGCAGCACTATGCGACGGCTACCATAGGACATGGCCGCCATCGGTCGTATCTCTAGGGACCGAGTTAAGCCGATCATGTGGCGTAACAGTTCAATTCTGTCTTTGTAGTGAGCCTAGGCGCGAAGGCATCGTGGTCGGTCCTGTTAAAGTCAAGGGGACCCAGCAGCGGTGGAACACCGGCGCTGGATTCAGGACAAGCAAATTGAATATGTTATACTTTTAGCGAACAGGACTACTTTGATTGAACGGAGAAAATCGCTGATTGATCGAATAGTTAGAAGTTCTTGAAGTCCACGAAGGTCGTCTTGGGAAGCAGCTCTCCGTAAAGCGATTACAACTCCCTTCGAAGCCTTAGATCACTCACATTTTTGACAGAATGATTGCAGACTATTCGTCTAGCTGATGTCATCCGACATTCTCGTTGCGAAGGGTTTCCGGTGGCGAGAACGAAAGTCGTGCAAGCCGCCAAGCCGGATCTTCGCCCATCAGCGTTGTTATGTCCGGTGCTGGATCGGGCGGGTGCACGCCTTCGACGGTGCCGATTAGATAGCGGCCAGACTCTCGCAGCCGCACTTCTCCTTCAGGCCACAGTTCCTTTAATCTCTGCTTCAGCCGCTCCGCTTCAGGCGAGATTTCCGATCCCTTCAGGTCGCGGGGCGCGCCGTCCAGCAGTTCCGCAGATGCCTTCCCCATGTTCGATAGCCCGTCACGCAGAATGGAAAAGGCGATAAACAACGCGGCGGCGCTGTCGGCCCACCAATATCCGAAATAGATGCCTAAGATCCCGACGATCCCCGCTATCCCCGTCTGCCAGTCGGCCTTTTGCATCAGAGCATCGGTATGCAGCACCTTGTCATAAAGGCCTTCGGCCACGGGCAGCTTCATGCGGCCGATGATCATCGGAACGATGATGGAATAGATCAATGCCGCAATCATCAGCCATCCCAGCCAAATGGAGTGTCCCGCAATCATTACCGGGGCGACGGTGGGATGTTCCCTCTTCAGAAGAGTCGTGGCGCTTTCGTAGATAAGGAACCCGCCCACCGCAGTTAGCGCCACGGCGGCCACGAGAAACGCCAGGCTGTTGACCCTGACAAATCCAAACGGAAATTTCTCCGTCGGCGGTTTTGGTTCGAACCGTGCCGAGATCAGAAATGTAACCGCTGGAATGAGACTGAGCAGATCCTCGAATAAGGCAGAACGCATGGCCTGACTTCCCCCCATCGTCAGAAACATTGCGACAATGACGGTTCCGATCCAGAACAGCGTCCACCACTCAAGCTTTTTGGCGCGGCGGAACGGCTCTCGAATTTCCTCCGGCAGGCGGTTCATCGGATCTCCTCCTGCACCAGCATGATCCAGCCGTTCTCACCGTTCCGAAAAGCGAAGCGGGGCACGTTCTCGTCTGTGCCGACGATCTTGCGACGGCCAAGAGGGGGAGAAAGATGAACACGCCTCGACCAGGGTGATGACTTGGCAAATTCCCCGTAGACAAGATCGAGCCTGCCTTTTTCCAGTGCCGTTAGCAATTCCTCTGCGGAGCCGGCATAAACGCGAACGTCCGCCTCATTACGGCTAGCGACGCGCTGTAGGATGGCATCGGCGACTTGATAATCGTCACCTGCAACCATGCCCACCAGAATGGACCCACTCCGTTTTACACGTTCGGTGGTCCCTGCGGGATCTTGCGGCAGATCGTTGCACCCCGCCACCATTAGCAAAAGTGCGCCGAGCAGCATTCGTCCAGTTAGACCGGTTTGCATGAACTGGAAACGTCCGCCGAGCTAGGCGTCACCTCAAGGTTTGTGCGCCAGACAACGATTTGGCAGACATAATGCGAACATCGGCTAATTAGCGAGCTTGAGGCGCGACATGGGATCGTTGAGCTGGCGGAATTCACCGCCAGGCGGACGCTCCGCCTGCCCTCAAAGGCAGCCGCCGGGCAGGCTACGCCGCGGGGTACGATGCTACTGACATGGCCAAGCCTTCGCTAACGAGCGTTCAGCTCCGGCCACCATATGAACACTCATAAAATAGCTATTCTGCTCCGCCCAGCGTAAATATGCCGCGCGCAGCGCCGATCGGTCATAGCGTGGAGCGCGGCATTCCGCTTTTCGCGCGACGATCATCATGTCGAGCACGCCTTGGAGGTAAGCGCCGCATCGCGGCTCATTCGCTTGACAGCTTACGAACAACGCCGAGCCCGTCGCCGACGCGGGTTCGGTTTGGCCGATCGCACTATCAGGCAGGGCGGCCAAAGCGGCGCATAACAATATCCATCGCCTTGGCCGCATTTTCGTCTCCTATTCCGCAGTATCATTTCGGAAGGGGCGCACGGCCCTCGACGGCCGGCGCCCCGTGCTGATCCATCATTCGCGGCCGAGCACCTGGCCTTCGGGCGTGACGAACAGTTCGATCGTCTTTCCGTCGCTGTTCTTGCCCTTGATTTCATAGAGCGTGCTTCCGTCCGCCTTTCGGGTGACTTGCTCCGCTTTGCTTATTGACGCGAGTTGCGCGCGTGCCGCGTTCATCGCGGCCTCGGGCACCTGAGCAAGCGGGATGTCTCGTTCGCTGTGCTTGCCGATTATCCGGTTTTCGTTCGCCTCGTGGTTTTGCGCGATCGCCACGCCCGCGATCGCCAGCGCGGCCGCGCCCACGCCTGCGACAACAGTGAGAGTTCGTTTGCTAGCCATGTTCCATTCCACTTCCTGCATAAGGGCCGTGGGGTCGGGCGGGCGGCGGTTACGGCCCAATGAGCCGTCGTCCGAGTTCAACTCCTCTGATTGTTCATCCTGTCGAGCGCCGCGCGCAGCCCACGGGCGAGCTTGGCTGCGTCGTCGTTGGCCCAGAAGTGCATGAAGAACAGCCGCGGCTCGTCGTTTAGCATATGATTATGCAGCGCCGTGACCTCGATCCCGTTCGTCCGCAGCACGCGCAGGACCGGATCGACCTCGTTTGCGACAAGTACGAAATCGCCGGTGATGGCGGCTCGGCCGTCCCCGGTTGGCTGAAAGTTGATCGCGGTCGCCGTGCCCATCGTCGGCGGAGTCTCCATATCGCCGTCCATCAGCCGCTCGGCGCGCGGAAAGCTGTATTGGAGGATGCCACCGGCCGTCTTGCCCTCACCGCCCATCAACCGGTTGAGCGCGGCCACATCGAGGTCGAGCCGCGATGCGGCTGCGCTGGCCGAAGGCGATTGCGGCGCGGCGAGCGGGGTCCGACTGGCTGATAGCGCTTGCCGGAGCGCGGCCGCGAGCTTCACCGGGTCGCCGTGGCCGGCAATGTGCATGTACATGGTCGCAGGCGAAGAGCGGAGCAGGTGATTGTGGAGCGCGGTGATCGTAAAACCGCTTGCGAGCAGGCGGCTCAAAACGGGGTTCACCTCGTCGTGGGTCAGCACGAGATCGCCCATCACCATCGCCTCGTCGCCCATCGGCTGAAACGCCGCCCAAGAGCCGAGCGCGAGGGAGGGCTTGATCGTCACCCCATCCAGCGTAACGCTCAGGTCCGAACGCGGGAAGCTGTAGCGGTGAACGCCCCCCGGCTGTTCGGCCCCCGCTCGTCCTATCGCCCGGTCGACAGCCGACCAGTCCGGCGCTGCCCATGCCGGGCTTGCCAGCAGGAGGCTGGCGAATCCCAAGGCGATGGTCTTTTTCAGCATAATTGATCCTTCATCAGCGCACTCGACACGGAAAGCCTCACGTCATGCGAGCGCGCCGCCGGCGAGCCGCGACATTGCGCTCCGGTTTCTTTCTTCGGGATAAGCAGTCCTATGCTCATGAGGCTTGTGATGCAACCCTTACACTTGTAGGCTAGTGACGATACAACTATGACAAACACACAAGCTTCCCCTTGGTTGCTCCTGATCCCGCAGCTTCCGGCTAAGCCTGCCTATTTGCGGGTGAAGGTCTGGCGGCGTTTGCAGGCGATCGGGGCCGCGCCGCTCAAGAACGCCGTCCATGCGCTCCCCAATCGCGAGGACACGCGCGCGCTGTTCGAAGAACTGCATCGCGAGATCACCGAAAATGGCGGCGAGGCGCTGATCCTCGAAGCGCGCCTTGTCGGCGGCATGGGCGATGCGGAGCTGCGCGGAGTGTTCGACGCTGCGCGTGACGCCGACTATGAGGAGTTGGCACGCGAGGCGCGCGCGCTGTGTGAGGGCGAGTATGTCGCGGCGGCGGATGTGGGCCGCCTGCGCAAACGCCTGAACGAGGTCGCCGCGATCGACTTTTTCGGTGCGCATGGTCGGCAGGCGGCACAGGCCGCCATCACCGAGGCGGACCGCCGCTCTCACCAACATCCCGATGTGAGCGGCCCCGGTGCGCCCGAGCTGACCCCGGCGGAGCTAAAGCGCCGCGTTTGGGTGACGCGCCGCCATGTCCATGTCGATCGCATCGCGTCCGCCTGGCTCATTCGCCGCTTCATCGACCCCGAGGCGAGCTTCAAGTTCGTCGAGGGCAAAGGATATGTGCCGGAGCCTGACGAACTGAGGTTCGACATGGCGGACGCTGAGTTCACCCACGAAGGCGACCGCTGCTCCTTCGAGACCTTGGTGTTCCTCACCGGTCTCGAGACCGACCCCGCGCTGCGGGCGCTCGGCGAAATTGTTCACGACCTTGATATTGCCGATGCTCGGTTCGAGCGCCCGGAAACTCCGGGAGTGAGCGCGCTTATCGCCGGCATCTGTGCCGGCACCGACGACGACGAGGAGCGGATCGCGCGCGGATCGACCGCGCTCGACGGATTCTATGCTCACTTCACCCGGCGAAAAGAGGACTAAAGATGGAGGCCAGCGCACGCGCTGAAATCGCAGTCGAGACGCTGCACGAGCACGGCATCAGCTTTGGCGAGGCGGTGCGCGTCTGGATCAGGGTCGCGCTGCTCAGCTTCGGCGGACCGGCGGGCCAGATAGCGGTGATGCATCGCATCCTGGTCGAGGAGAAGCGCTGGATCGGCGAGGAGCGGTTCCTCCACGCGCTCAACTATTGCATGCTGCTGCCCGGCCCTGAAGCGCAACAGCTAGCTGTCTATATTGGCTGGTTGCTCCATAAGACCAAGGGCGGCCTGGTCGCGGGCGCGCTATTCGTGCTGCCCGGCTTCCTCGCGATTTTAGGGCTCAACTATGTCTATGTGCTGCTCGGCGAAGTGGCGCTGGTCGAGGGATTGTTCTTCGGATTGAAGGCCGCCGTGCTGGCGGTGGTGCTACAGGCGGTGGTCCGGGTGGGTTCGCGTGCCTTGAAGAACAACGTCATGCGCGGTTTTGCCGCGCTGGCGTTCGTCGCGATCTTCGTGCTCGACGTGCCCTTCCCGCTGATCGTGCTTGCCGCCGCGCTGATCGGCTTCTTCGGTGGCCGCGCTGGTTACGCCGCATTCAAGGGCGGCGGCGGACATGGTCCCGCCGGCGCTGAGATAATCCACGACCGCGACACCGCTCTTGGCGAGGGCCTTCCCGACCATGCCCGGCCGAACCTCTCTTGGTCGCTGCGCATCTCCGGCGTCCTGCTGCTGCTCTGGCTCGGGCCGGTCGCAGCGCTGCTGTTCGCGTTCGGCCCCGACGACGTGTTCAGCCGCATCGCCACCTTCTTCAGCCAGATGGCGGTGGTGACCTTCGGCGGCGCCTATGCGGTGCTCGCCTATGTCGCGCAGGAGGCAGTCGAGACCTATGGCTGGCTCCAGCCCGGCGAGATGCTCGACGGGCTCGGCATGGCCGAGACCACGCCCGGGCCGCTGATCATGGTGACGCAGTTCGTCGGCTTCCTCGCGGCCTTCCGCGAAGCGACCGGGCTGCCGCCGCTCGTCGCCGCGACCTTCGGCGCAATCCTCACCACCTGGGTTACCTTCCTGCCATGCTTCCTGTGGATCTTCGCCGGCGCGCCATTCATCGAGCGGCTGCGCGGCAACCGCGCATTGTCGGCCGCGCTTTCGGCGATCACCGCCGCAGTGGTCGGCGTGATCCTCAATCTGGCGGTCTGGTTTGGTATCCACACTCTGTTCGAGCAAGTCCGCGAAGTGCCGTTCGCAGCCGGCACCATCGATCTCCCAGTCCTAACGTCCGTCAACTGGCCGGCGCTGGCGCTCGCGGTGGGTGCGATACTCGCCATGTTCCGGTTCAAGGCCGGCATGCTGCCGGTGCTCGGCGTCTGCTCGGTCCTCGGGGCCGCATATGTAATGATCATCTGAAGGAGTGACGCGTGACGATCGACCATCTTTCCCGACGCAGTGCAATCGCAACTCTTGGCATCGGAGCCGCCGCCATGACTATCAACGAAGCCTCTGCGCAGACGCCGGCCGCAGCGCCGGCGGCTGTCCCCGCCTTTGCCGGAAATCATCAGGTCAAGCCGCTCAGGTTCAATCCCGCCAGGCTTCACGGCCTCTCCGAAAGGCTGATCACATCGCACCACGAGAACAATTATGCGGGCTCGGTCAAGGCCCTGAATATGATCGAGACACGACTTGCCGCCGCGCTCGCTGACACGGACCTGCCGCCGGTGGTCTATGGCGGATTGAAGCGCGAGGAGCTGCACCGCACCGGCTCGGTCGTGCTCCATGAGGTCTATTTCGACGGGCTCGGCGGCAACGGCCAGGCAGCCGGTTCCATCCGCGACGCGCTGGGCGCGGCGTTCGGCTCGTTCGACCGCTGGGAAGCCGACTTCCGCCGTACCGGGATGAGCCTTGCCGGCGGATCGGGCTGGTGCGTGCTCGTCTACAATCTCCACACGCGCTCGCTGCACAACCATTGGGCGTGGGATCATAT
Source organism: Croceicoccus sp. (assembly GCA_029936705.1). Classification (GTDB taxonomy): domain Bacteria; phylum Pseudomonadota; class Alphaproteobacteria; order Sphingomonadales; family Sphingomonadaceae; genus Croceicoccus. Next base: position 15,969 of record JAPYSD010000002.1, read on the forward strand.
GCACGGTGCGATTGCCGGCGTGCCGCTGCTCGCGCTCGATATGTACGAGCACAGTTTCCACATGGATTACGGCACCGCCGCCGCCAAATATGTCGACGCCTTCTTCCGCAACATCGACTGGGAAGTGGTCGACCGGCGCTATGCCGCGGCTTTGCGCGGCGGCGGCTGAACCCGACCGCCGTGGCTTAACACCCACTGCTGCGCGACACCTGAGTTCGCGACCACAAAGGGGACAGGTCCGATGGGGAGATGCAACAATGACATCCGGCCCGAACATCGCTCTTCTTTGGCGTGGGCAAGCAGCCGAGTGGACGCATCGCTTTCATGAAGCCCGGCAGTGGCCGATAATGCAGGCCTTGCGGGCGCTCGGGGCGACCGCAAGGCCTGTACTGTACAGGGACGAGGCGGTTCGCGAGATTCGGGACGAGCTGCTGTCGTGCGACGCAGTGCTGGTCTGGGTGAATCCGTTGGACATTTCAGGCGACCGCTCGCAGCTCGATCCAATGCTGCGCGAAGTCGCGGGGTGCGGCGTTGTCGTCAGCGCGCATCCTGACGTGATCGCCAAAATCGGCGTCAAGGAAGTGCTCTACACAACGCGATCCATGGAATGGGGCAGCGATGTCGATCGATACGTGGACGCTGAAGGCCTTCGCGCTCGTTTCCCCGAACATCTTGCCGCAGGCCCGCGCGTGCTGAAGCCGAACTACGGCAACGGCGGCAGGAATGTATGGCGTGTCCAACTAGACGAAGCGGGAAACGCTCCGGCTTTGAAAACGTCGGTGAAAGTTCAAGAGGCCCGCCAAGGAAGCAAATCGGAGCGCATCAGCCTAGCCGAGTGCTTGGAAAGGTGGGTGCCGTTTCTAAACGACGGCGGCGTGCTGATCGATCAGGCTTATCAGCCGCAGTCGTCCGAGGGCATGGTCCGCTGCTACGTGTGCGGGCACCGAGTGGTTGGCTTTGGGCACAACCTGATCACTGCGCTGATGACGCCAACGGCCATTGATACAACGTCGTCAACCCCACAGCCGATGGGCCGCGCCATGTTCGGACCGGAGGTGACGCGCTTCGCAGCCTTACGGAAAGCGATGGAGGATCGCTGGATTCCAGAGATGCAAAGGTTGCTGTCGATCGTCGACCACGATCTTCCGCTTCTTTGGGACGCCGACTTCCTATTTCGCCCTGGTGAAGCCATCAGCGATGGCTCCTATGCGCTTTGCGAGATCAATGCTAGTTCGGTTGCACCATTTCCGCCAAGCGCCGTCCAGCCAGTCGCCGCAGCGGCAATCGGTCGCGCTCTTGCCATTCGTTTGACGAAGGAGACCTCCAATCCTCATTGATATGATTCAAGCAATTCAAGAGACGTGACATTGGTCGTATCAATCAGACAAGCCTAAGGGTGAGCGAGGCTGGGTGAAACCGGCTCAGGTGGCAGCGCGGAGATACTGGTAGAGGGTTTCGCGACTGATCCCCAGGTCACGGGCGATGACGGCCTTGCGCTCGCCGTCATCAACACGGCGGTGCAGCTCGGCGACCATTTCGTCGGAGAGGGAACGTTTCCGCCCGCGATAAGCACCGCGTTGTCTGGCGACCGCAATGCCTTCGCGCTGCCGCTCCCGGATCAGGGCGCGCTCGAATTCGGCGAACGCACCCATGACCGAGAGCATCAGGTTGGCCATCGGGGAATCCTCGCCCGAGAAGGCCAGGCTTTCCTTCACGAACTCGATCCGGACGCCTCTTTTGGTGAGGGACTGAACCAGTTTGCGCAGATCGTCGAGATTACGCGCCAATCGATCCATGCTGTGGACCACGACGGTGTCACCCTCGCGGGCGAAGGCGAGCATGGCATCGAGTTCGGGGCGGTTGATGTCCTTGCCCGATGCCTTGTCGGTGAAAATCCGGTCGAGCGACTGCCCGTCCAACTGGCGATCGACATTCTGATCGAATGTGCTCACCCGGACGTAACCGATCCTCTGGCCTTTCATCGCCGCCTCCGGTCAAAATGTCAGGTTGAATTCTATGACACGGCGGAACATGCGTCAATAAATGCTTGCCATAACCCTATCCTGACAGAAACCGCCGCTGCATCCTGACGTCCGGTTAGGCTATACTCCAGATTGACGCTAGCCTGTCGCTCTCGACTCGGGATGGAGGCAGGATGGCGCGGCGGCGATTATTGACCGGAGAAGAAAGGCGTCGCCTGTTCGATATCCCCCATGACGAAACCGCGATCGTCGGCCACTATACCCTTGCCGCCGAGGATCTCGAACTGGTCGGTCGCCGCTATCGCCCTGCCAACCGCCTCGGTCTGGCAACGCAGATCGCGCTTATGCGGCATCCCGGCTTCGGTTTGCAGCCCGACGTCGACGTCCCCGATGCGGTCCTTCACTATCTCGCCGCCCAGCTCTTCGTCGATGTTGATGCGTTCGCCGACTATGGCCAGCGCGCGCAAACACGTAACGATCATGCCGACATTGCGGCACGGCATCTGGGGCTACACCCTTTTCGGCGAGGGGATATACCGCTCGCGCTCGATCTCGCCGCAAGAGCTGCGGAGCGGACCGATCGGGGCGAACCTATTGTCCGCGCATTGATGGAGGGGCTGAAGCAGGAACGCTTCATTCTTCCATCGGCAGACACGCTCGAACGTGCGGGCCTCGCCGGCAGGGCACGCGCCCGCAAAGCCGCGGCGGCGCTCATTGTCGAAAGCCTGGGTCATGCCGAACTGGCGCGGATCGATGATCTGATCGTCAACAACAGCGACTTCGGCATGACGCCGCTGGCCTGGCTGCGCAATTTCGAGGAAGCGCCCACCACGGCGAACATCAACGGGCTGCTGGAACGGCTACGCTATGTGCGCGGAATCGGCATCGACCCGGCGATCGGCGCGAAAATCCCCGACTTCCGGTTCGCGCAGTTCATGCGCGAAGGTGGCGTTGCGCCGGCGTTCCTGCTCTCCGATTATAGCCTTAACAGGCGCCGCGCGACGCTGATCGCGGCGGTCATCGACCTCGATGCCAGGCTCGCCGATGGTGCGATCCAGATGTTCGACAGGCTTGTCGGAAGCCTGTTCACACGGGCGCGGCGCGGGCGGGAAAGGCGCTATCAGGACAGCATCCGCTCGGTCGGCGAACTTATGCGGCTGTTCGGCGCGACGATCGCCGCGCTGGGAGAGGCGGTCGAACATGGCGGTAATCCGCTCGAACTGATCGACGAAGCGGTAGGCTGGCACAGACTGGTCGCAGCCAAATCGCAGGTCGATGCGCTGGCCGAGCTGGCGGGCGAAGATGCGCTTGTCGCGGCGACTGGTCGCTATGCGACGCTGCGGCGGTTCAGCCCGGCTTTCCTCGATACATTCACGTTCAAGGCATCGGGGAGCGGATCGCAACTGGTCAAGGCCATCGAGGTCATCCGCGATACCAATGCCCGCAAGGCCCGCAGCCTGCCCGAGGGCGTTCCGCTCCCATTCGCCAACCGGCAGTGGAAGCGCCTCATCACCGAAGGTGGCCAGGTCGATCGCCGGCGATACGAGACGGCCATCATGGCCACGCTGCGCGATCGGTTGCGCGCCGGCGACATATGGGTCGAAGGAACCCGCAATTATCGCCGCTTCGACACCTATTTGCTGAGTCGACGCGATGCCGATAAGGTGGCCGACAGCCTGCCATTCCAGACCGATGCGGCCGCCTATCTGGAGGAGCGGGCAAGGACGCTCGACTGGCGGCTGCGCCGTTTCGCCAAGCAACTCAAGGCGAACAGGCTCGCGGGCGTGGCGCTCGAACGCGACCGGCTCAAGCTGCAACCCATGCCGGCGATCACTCCACCCGAGGCGGAGGCTCTCGATCGCAGGCTCGACGCCTTGCTTCCGCGCGTGCGGATCACCGAACTCCTGGTCGAGGTGGCCGAGCGCACCGGGTTCCTGAGCGCATTTCGCGATCTTCGGTCCGGCAAGGAGCATGACAACCCGCACGCGATCCTCGCCGCCATTCTCGCTGATGGATCGAATCTGGGTCTAGAGCGCATGGCCAACGCCAGCGACGGGGTGAGCTACGCCCAGCTTGCCTGGACCCACAACTGGTATTTGTCGCCCGAAAACTATCAGGCCGCGTTGGGGATGATCGTTGCCGCGCACCATGATCTTCCTTTCACGCGCCATTGGGGAGCCGGCACTAGTTCATCCTCCGATGGGCAGTTCTTCCGCTCGGGCCGCAACCGATCGGCGGCGGCCGACATCAATGCGAAATATGGCAGCGAGCCGGGCCTGAAGATCTACTCCCACCTGTCCGATCATTTTGCCTCGTTCGGATCGCGGATCATGTCGGCCACCGCCGGCGAGGCCCCCTACGTGCTGGATGGCCTGATGCTCGGCGCCGGCGCGCTACCGCTGCATGAGCATTACACTGATACCGGCGGCGCGACGGACCATGTCTTTGCCCTTTGCCATCTTCTCGGCTTCCGGTTCGTGCCCCGTCTGCGCGACATCGCCGACCGGAAACTCGGCTCGATCGCCGCGCCTTCGACCTACAAAGGCATCGAAAGCCTCATGGGCCGCACGATCAAGACGGCGGCGATCGAAGCCGATTGGGATGACATCGTCAGGATCGTCGCCTCCATTAAGGAAGGAGCCGTTGCGCCCTCCGCGATCCTGCGCAAGCTGGCCGCCTACAAGCGCCAGAACAGGCTGGATTTTGCGCTGGCCGAACTCGGCCGCATCGAGCGGACGCTATTTGCGCTCGACTGGCTTGAACAGCCCGACTTGCGTCGCGCCTGCCAGGCCGGCCTCAATAAAGGCGAAGCACGTCATACCCTTGCCGCCGCGATCTACACCAACCGACAGGGGCGGTTCACCGATCGCTCGATCGAGAATCAGGAATATCGGGCATCGGGCCTCAATCTGCTGATCGCGGCGATTTCTTACTGGAACACCGTCTATATGGACAGGGCCGCCCAGCATCTCCAATCATCCGGCGGCACCTTCGATGATGCGCTGCTTGCCCATCTCTCGCCGATGGGCTGGGTGCATATCAGTTTGACCGGCGACTATCTGTGGCAAAGGGCAAACCGGCTCTCCCCTGGCGAGTTCCGCACCCTCAACGATCCCATGGCCCGCCTCAAACTCGTGGCATAGCCAGTGTTCTCATTATGTCCGCCAAATCGTTGTCTGGCGCACAAACCTTGAGGTGACGCCAGCTACGCGGGTTCCGCCACGGCAACCCTGGGTGAATAGCGGCGAAAGGCTGCCTCTCTTCGCCGACATTGCTGCCGTTCGCTGGCTCAGATTAGTCCGTCGAAACCTGCCCTACGTTCATGCCCAGCCAAAAGCGGTAACGGGCCGTAGCTGACGGGCGGCCTACAGGCGTTCATGATTGGGAACGGAGTGAATTCAGGATTACGCGCATCTCTAATGGACTGATATCTGCGTGAGACGCTCAAGCTACATTTCGACGCACCATTTTTCTACGCGATGGCAAACTGCGGGGCCTTGGGGCACGATCGCGCTTCGCTGGCGGGCAAGCAGGACAGCTGACGGCTTCTTCGACCATCGCTTTCGGTCCCGGGATTGGGCCTCCAAGGCGCCCATCGAGAATCTGCCGAATCAGATCGTCGAAAAGGTCGCGCTCGACCGCGTACATTCCGCCCCGCGCGCCTTCAAAGGCGCAGTTCCACGCCGCGAGTGCTTGGCCATAGCGTAGAGCATTTGTCAGACTCTCGATGCTCGTCGATTTCAATCCTGAAAGGCCCGCTCCGGCGATCTTCGACAATAGACCGGCCGAACACCAATCACCGGACCCGCAGCTGTCTAAAAACTGCGGCGCGTTGACCGCCGGCAAATGCGTCCAATCGGACAGATTTGAAAGACGATGGCGATAACGCAGCCCTTCAATGCCCATCGTCTGGATTTCAAGAATCGTGGCACTATCACCGGTCATCGCGCCGCCAGCCTCGCTCAAGCGCTGATCGGCATATTTCACGATGTGGGCGAGCTGCAACGCCTCGGCAAAGAGCTTGGGATCGGATTTGCCAGACGGCTCGAACATGACGATCGCGCCCGCGTCTGCCGCTCGCGCTGCCAAGGTCAGCGCCGCGCGCGAAAGCCGATCCATGAAGAAAACTTGGGCGCCGTTGACCCCGTCGCCGACGGCATCGACGGCCTGGCGTGTGACCGGCTTGAAACTCGGCAACCACTGGCCGCAGCGTGGACAAGCCCAGGAAAAGCGGTGTGTTGGTGATCCATCGCGCCCTCGACATATCTCCTGGATGATGATGGGCGTATGACTGGTTGGCTCACAACCGGCAAAATCCAGCTTCACGCCCCAGCGGCTCATGTCAGCCCTGACCCGCTCGGAGGCAGGGTCACCGTTCATGCGGGCGATTGGGTAGCTCTCCCACCCAAGGTAGGCGAGGATTGATAGAACGTTCCCGCAAGTCCCGCCCGCCCAAGCCTGGACCGGCAGGTTCGGATTCGCGCTCATGACCAGATCGAGTGCGATCAGGCCGGTCCCAAATGCGCGCGGCTTTTCGCCTTCGGCTGTGTTCACGCCGCTACCCCCTCATTATGAAGTGCCGGTCGAGGCTGCGGATAGACATCCCCTTCCAACCAAATATGAATCATGTCGGCCGCCTCCTCGTTGGCGGCCGGCCCATCGAACGCGTAGCCGATCGCCTCCAGATAGGCGACAGGCAAATCACGCTCGAGTGCCGCCATCAAGGCACCAAGCGCCATGACCTTGCTTCCGAGCGGTGAAAGGATCATCAGCGATCCTCCGACCTCCGCAAAGACCGGCTTTCGCAGGTCATCAAGACGCAGGATCGTTCGATAGAGATCGAGCGGATCCGACTCGTCCGCATAGACAATATTGCGCGTATCTACCGACCACCCGCTCTCGAACTCGGTCAGAAACTCCTCGGCCAAGCGATCGCCGGCCCGCGGATCGATCGTCGGAAACGGCAGGATCGGGCAGGTATCGTGCGGGTCGACGAAGGAATGCAGCCGTCCGAGCGCGCCGGCCCGCCCGGATGCGAGTTGCGGCAGCCAGAGCTTCGCGGCGCCGGCCGAGCCGTCGAGGGTCGATCCGCCGCGAAAGCCATGCACGAAGCCCGGCGCATCGCTCGATACCGACGTGATCGCGCCGTCGAGGGCCGGGTCATGTGTCACGAACAGGTGAAGATTGAACTCGGCCGGTGCCCGCACCGACCGTTCGACCAGATAGCGGATGATCGGGAACGCCGTGCCGACCGAAAGCGCGCTGATATCGACGACGACATCGGTCGTCTCCGCGAAATCCTGCCGACCGATCAGCGCGACCGCATTCCGGCCGCCCACTACCGCGCCGTCGCTCCCGAAGATGTTCACCGGTGCCATCTCATGCGCCGGAATTGCCGCCCGTAGCACGTCGCCATTCGTGGTAGCGCGGTCGATCAGCGTCTGCGTCGGCTTCGGGCGCTCTTCCTGAAAAAACAACCCCCGGATTTGGCCTTCGGTGTTGGCGAGCCGCCGCGCCACGGTCGTAGAACGAGGATCAAAGCCAGCCCCGCCCACCAGCAGGATGCGACGTTCGGGGCGGGCGAAATAATCGTCCACGAAGCCGTCAATCTCGGCGCCGCGATGCGAGACGCAGGGATCCCATCGGCCGGCCATCAGGGGACCTCATCCAGAAGCCGAACCAGATCGTCGGCGCGCCGCTCGAGAAACCCGCCCCGCTTGAGAGTCAGGCCATGATGGAGCAGCAACACGCCGCCCAGCTCGATGAGACACCATTTGCGCTTCTTCGTGCCATGGTCCGGCACGAGCACAAAGGCGTTATAGGCCACGCCGAACTGCAAAACGCGCGCGAGATCGGGATGGCTCGTCGGGATCGAGTCGAACTCGTCTTGCGGAATTCCGAAGGCAGTCGCCCCACCCCCCAGCGACGCATTGCCTTCCAGGCTCTTGGTAACGCATTCCCGAGCGATCCCATCCGACAGACGCCTGACCAACTGCTGCTGCGGGAAGTCCCATTCCCGCACCATCTCGCTGGCGCGTTCGCGCAGCAGCTTGTGCTGCATCCCGCTGCGCAGCGTCGGCGCCTTGGCGCGAATGAGCTGGGTCTCCGACTGGGAGACCAGGCGGGCAGCCAGTTGCAGAAACTGCTCGGCATTCTCCGAACTAGCATCGCAGAGCGCATCGATCCCGAAATAATAAGGCCGATCATAGCGATGGAGGAGATGAATGCGGGCACCTTCCGCGATCGAGGCATCAACCGTCAGCGGGCGGTTCGGCTCGACATCCTCCTCCGGCTGATCGAACAGGCCTCGCTGGGGTATCCGCTTGGCATAGCGCTCAAACAGCACCGACAGCATTGCCATCTGCATGTCCTCGCCGGCCTCGCCCGTGCCTTCCAAATAGGTGGCAATATCCTGCGCGAGCGCGTGCCGGCGGACGGCAGAGATGTTATGACGGCGCTGAAGCACGTCGACATGCTCCGCCAACCGTTCCCGTTTGCTCTGTGCGATTATCTCGGGCGTAGTCGACAACAGATCGCCGAGATTGTTCAGCCGGCGGCGATTAAACACCTCCATCTGGCTCAAATAGCGGCCAGCCATATCTCGCGCCATCTTGCGGAATGCGCGCCGCTGCCCGAGCCGGTCGTCGGTGCTCTGCATCCAGATATCGGTGATTTCCCGGGCACGTTTGAGGCCCGGCTCCTCACCGTCCTGCGGTTCGGCATCCAGCAGGACGTCAGCAGGCGTGAGCGCGTCGAGCCGAGTCAGGATCCAGCGCGAAACTTTAAGTTCTCGCCGCGCGAGCCAGCGCTGCAAGGCGGCCAATTGAGCCGGATGGAGGCTGTGCGCATCGTCGAAGATGATCAACGGGCGGAGCGTCAGCACATCCTCGCCATCGACAATGCGGAAGGATTCGATGACGTCGAATGGGCGATAGGCCGCGGCCGCCTGGTCATCGATATCCTTGACGTCGGGCGGCATGAGTGCGGCTGAAATCCGATAGATCGCGAGTTCGACCTCGCGCGCGCGCTGGAGCAGATCGGGACCGGCCGTCCCCCCGATCGCGGTCAACGCCGCATCGGCGTCTGCGCGAGGAATGATCTCAACCTGATCGAGCGCGACGCCTGCCGTCTGCAAGTTGCGCAGCCATGCTAGGATCGTGCGCGCTTGGAGGAGGGCGATCATCAACCCTGCCTTGAGCTCGTCGGGATAGGGAAACTCCCAGAATTCGCGATATTCCGCCTCGAGCGGAAGCCTGCCCCCCAGCAGGACCGGCTGCTCATCGACCAGCGCCCCGCACGCCGTCAGCGTGTCGATCAACGGCTTGTAGGTGTTGAGGCCGCGATTGCGCAGCAGCGTGCGCAGCGTCGCATACTGGAACAGCCGGGCCAGGGTCGTCTTGCCGCTGCCCGGCGTGCCGATCACCATTGCCAAGCGATCGTAGAGCCGCCCATCCTTTGCCGGCTTCTCGAAGAAGGTCGACAGCGGTTCGGGCGTCACGACAGCCAAAAAGGCCTCGTCATCGCGAAGATATTCGGTGGCGCGCTTCTCGAAGGGATTGATCATGGCCGCCGCTCAGACATGCCTCTGCCGCCGCCGGAACAGAGGGCGCATCGCCGGAGCCGCAACACCATCACGGTCCCCGCCCGCGGTCTCCGCCCAGAGCAACGCGACCGCGTTATTCGGTGTATTGTGATTCAGCACGAGGGGGAGCGCACAGCCGCCATAGCCAAGGCCGAGATGCTCGACGCCGCCAACATCCGTGTGCTTCGTGCGAATGATCGGATCGTAATATGTCTGGGTCAGCTTGATGAACGCATCGTCACGCCCTTCAACGACGCCCAGGGGCAGGTCAGTCGGGAGTACCGTGCCGAACGAAATATGGACCGCCTTGGCCCAGCCGTCGCCGACCAGCGCATCTTTTGCGAGCTCTTGACGCTCGCCGATGGCCTGCGCTGCGGTCGAAGAGGCGATATAGTGATGCACGCAAAGCTCCCAATTCGGATCGAACGGGTCGCTTCCGAGGACCTGGCGCGCGCCTTCGATTGACTCCTTGAAGCGCCAGAGCTTCCCCGACCACTTCTGCTTCTTCTCGTTGTAGCGGAAGAACGATGTGCCCGTCCCCGCGAAATCGTCGACAAGATAGACCAGCCGAAACAGCGCCTGCTCGTCCTTCAGATCCTCGCGAAGGTTGCCGAGAAGGTCTTCCCATTTCTCCTTGTCGAGCTGTGTTGCGAGCACCAGCTGTTCATTGGTGAGCAGCCCGACATTGCTATGGCGAACGCCGTCGATCCGTGCGCCGTCGCTCAACCCCATGACGAGGGTCTGGCGGCGCAAGCGTTCCACGTCGCTCCGCGCCGCTTCATCGCCTAGCACCCGAAAGGCGGGAATGCCGCGCTGCGCCGCGACCGTCGACACCAGACGTTCCCGCATCGTCTTTGGATAGAACTGTTCGACGAGCTTCTGCATTTCGATGGGCCCGACATAGACCAACCTACTGCGCACGAACGCATAGGCCGTCTCGCGTTCCGCCCGATCGAACTGCTGGAGCCAGGTGGCGAGACTCTCGAAAAACCGCATGCCCGCCTGGAAATCCCGGTAGCCGTCATATTTCAGCCGCGCCATCAGCCGCAGCCAGCGATATTCCTCCCGGGCGCGCTCGTCGCTCCAGTGCATGATCTCGGCAAGGACTTTGAGGCCTAGATCCTGGTTCATAGCAGCGCATCCGCCTTGAAGCGGACACCGCCTTCACACGGCTCAAGTGCGTCCAGATATTCGAGGGTCACTTGCAGGCCCCGCTGCCCCGGCTGACCAAGGTTCCAGCATGTGCTCGGATCGACGCTGATCTCGTCCACGCTCAGGGCGAACGGCTCGCGCAAAAGCGCATAGTCGTTTCCTGGCCACCGACCGCGATCGCCAATCGCCAGCAGGGCACCATCGTCGATCCGAGAGCGGATCGCCGCCAGTACGTTGGCCTTGGACACATGCTCAGGCACGATATCGATCGAATGACTCGACCGCGTGACGATCACATTGCGCATTCCCTGCGTGAGCAGTACTTCATGCGCCAGATCCCACAGTCGCGACTCCGACAGTCCTTGTCGGGCTTCCAATGTGACCTGGTATTTTCGGTCCGATTGTATCGCGGCGCCCGCCAGTTCGGGCTGATCGCGCAGCGCTAGCGCCAACGCGGCGAGCTCATCGCACGGTTCGTCTTTGCCATCCGGCGCATTATCTTCCCCCAACGCTGCTATTTCGGCGCCATTATAATAGCCGATCAGCACGTTTTCCCACAATGATTTAGGCAGCGCAGCCTGAAGGTCGCGCCGCACCGAGGCGCCCCGCCCCGTGGCGATCGCCAACTTGACGCCTGCGCCGAGCAGGCGATTCAATTGGCTCTTGACCTCGGGCGACACGGCATCGAACCGATGCCGCGTGTCGACCAGCGTCCCGTCATAGTCGAGCGTGATCGCCCGAAAGACAGGCCCCAACAGCCGCTGGCGGAAAGCTTCCAACGCCCCCTGCCAGCGCGCAAGGTCGCCCGCATCGGCAAGCTGCGCGGCGGAAGCGCCCGCCTTGCGATGGATTGCCGCGGCTTGCCTGGGGGTCAGGTTGGCGATGCGGGGCGCCGCGGTGCGCGGCAACGGCAGATGATAGAGCTTGCGTCCAAATTCGGGGACGCCCGGGCGTCCCGGATCGAGGCCCCGCGCGCGCCCCGCCCAACCCGTGATCTGCAACGCCGCGATGAGCGACGCCAGCATCGTCGCCATCGGCGATGCTGGCAGCTCAAGCCTTGCGATGGGTATCTCGGGCGGCAGCAGTGCAAGTGTGCGCTCCGCGAGATCAGCTCCAGTCGGTGAATAAAGCGCGAGTACGGCGCTAGCATCGCCCCGCTTGGCGAGCCAATGATGCCGACCATGTGCGAAGTTCCGGTAGTCCGCGATTTGCAGGTTGCCCACCGCAGCTTCGGTGAACTTGGACTCGAGGTCGATCGCCCCGATCCGGCTGTCTGCATCGTGAAGGACAATAGTCGTGCCACGCCGCCACAAATGCTCGGTCGTTAGTGCCCAGTTTTCGATCTGAGCGGACCCAGCGTCGAGCAACGGCGCTATGTTGACACGTACCGCTTCCCACTCTTCTGCAGTGCCGAGTTCAAGCAAATATGCCCGGACAAGCACAGCGATAAAGCCCAGCAAGGAATTGGTGGCGAGGAAGCCGTCCTTACCCGCTGGCGGTGGAAAAAGCAGCAGATCAACGAAAGTGTGTCTGCGAGCAAGATCGGACAAGGGACTTTCCGAGCGACCACAGAGGATGGCGAGTTGCCGCGGCTCCTGGTTTGCCAGCCGGCGCGCTGCACCTAAAATGTCGACGTTGCTTCCGCCGGCACTCAACAACCAGTTCGCGAGCGGCGCTGCGCTTGGTTCGGTCACATCTAGCGGGGTCGCCACTACGCCCAGTTGGCGTGTAACATATTGATGCAGCTGCGCCAGCGCGTGCGCCGCCGTAAGAGAACCACCAGATCCCACTGCGCGAAGCGGCATTCCTCCGGCCGTTCTCACGGCGCGTCGCAACGCTCCAATGTCCACGTCATCAGCCCAGGCGAACGTCTCCGCAAGCCGCGCCATCTCAGCTGCATATGGCTTCGCCATAACTCTCCTTAATCTCGACCTTCGACCATCCCATACGATGCCTGGAACATCAAGAGAACAAAAAGATGCTTCGCGAATACATTATGGCTCGCCTAAAGAGCTTGCACCCAGGTCAGGTTTCAATGGCCGCAGCAGCAATTGCGGTGAAAGTGATGAACGGCAGGAATGGGCACGTGGCTACCATTTATGATAGCAGCGTCTAAGGTCGGCTATTCGCACGTCGCACCCCAATACCTGCCTTTCCGGATCGTCCGACCCTGCGGTCATACGGCATCACAGAAGCGTGCAGAGCAGGGGGCCGAAATGGGAGTTTGCTTGTAATGTTCCGCAATACACTTACTTGACATGGATCTGTAATGTATGACATTACAAATCCATGGAGATCGAAAGCATCGATCATAAGAACCTCCGCAAGTTCTTCACGACAGGGAAGGCGAGGGGGGATTATAGAGGTAGAGCGGCTTCGCAGAATGCTGGCCTTTATCGATGCGACGGGCTCTTTTGACGAGCTGGCCATTCCGCCGAGCTACGGTTTCCATGCGTTGACAGGAGGCCGTGATGGCTGGTTCGCGATGACAGTCACGAAGAACTGGCGGCTTGTTTTTACCAAGGTGGACGAGACGACCATCGCCCATCTCGATCTGGAGGATTATCATTGATGACTCTCAAGATGCATCGTGCGCTGGCCGTTCACCCTGGTGCTTGGCTCAAAGAAGAGATGGTCGGGCCTTACGGTATTAGCGTGACCGATCTTGCCAATCGCTTTGGCGTGTCGCGTCCGCCTCTGAGCAATCTGCTCAACGGGAAGGCCGGGCTGTCGCCCGATATGGCGATCCGGTTCGAGAAGGCCTTTGGCGTTTCGGCAGCGACCTTGTTGCGCATGCAGGCAGCCTATGATCTCGCGCGCGCCGAGGAAATGGCCGATAGCATCAAGGTCGACCGCATTCCGGAACCGGTTTAGTCGGCAAAAGCGGCGCGCTGGCGTTTGAACCTCCATCATAGGGGACCGCAATGGTCCACGTTTTGTCAATTAGGCGGGAATTCGGCTAAAATCAGGCGCATTTTCAAAGGACCACGGCGCGCTGATAATATGCATTATGTAAAACCAATCTTTCCTTTTGCGTGCTGGGCGGCGGCCTCTACGCTTTCGCCAAAAAAGACGGACGCCGGACGTAGCTGTCAGAAATCCTCGGTATCGATCGTGCCGCGCATCGCATCGGGATAGCGGTGGCCCGAAACGCTCGCATGGCTCACGATCTCGCCGGCTTGCCTCAGCACCTCGCCGCTGATTTCAGACGCACCGGTTCCGAAATTCTCCGCCAGATGGGCAGGGTTCGTCGTGCCGGGGATCGCATGCAGATGATCGCCGCGCGAGAGTACCCATGCCAACGATAGCTGCCCGGGTGTGACCCCAGCCTCTGCCGCCAGCGCATTGAACGCACGGATCAGCTCCATGTTGCGCGGCCAGTTCGCTTCGCTGAAGCGCGGCATATTGGTGCGGATGTCCTTGTCCTCCAGCAGCAGCGGGTCATCCAGCGCACCTGCCAGAGCACCCCGTGCCACCGGCGAAAAGGCGACGAGCGCGATGCCCAGTTCCTGCGTCGTGTCCAGCACGCCCAGTTCGACATTGCGGGTCCACGGCGAATATTCGGTCTGCACCGCCGCCATCGGATACACGCCATGCGCCTCGCGGATATGGGCGCTGCTCCATTCGGACACGCCGTAGGATCCGATCTTGCCCGCCTGAATCGCATCGGCGAGTGCGCCGACGCTGTCGGTAATGGGCACCTTGGGATCGAAGCGGTGCATGTAGAACAGGTCGATATGGTCGGTCTTCAGCCGCTTCAGGCTATCCTCGATCGACTGCGTCATCGCCGCGGGGCTGCAATCGATCCCGCGGTGCGGGCCGTCAACGACGATGCCGGTCTTGGATGCCAGCAGGAATTCATCCCGCCGGTCCATGATCGCCTCGCCGAGAATCTCTTCCGATACGCCCATCCCATAGATATTGGCGGTGTCGAAATGGTCGTAACCCATGTCGAGCGCCTGCCGGAACAGCCGCACCGCAGCCTCACGCGGGGGCGGCGAGCCATAGGCCCAGGCCACATTCATGCAGCCAAGGCCGATGGCGTTTACATCGCGTCCGGCAAGCTGGCGCCGCATCAAGACCATCCGTCCTGCGCTTCCAGACTGGCAGCCAGTTCGCCGATCACGCGGTAGCAATCCAGCACGTCCGAGACCGAGCTGTTGGGCTGCCGGCCCTCGCGAATGGCGGCGATGAACTCGCGGTCCTGCAATTCGATGCCGTTCATCGACACATCTACCTTCGACACATCAATCGGCTCCTCGCGGCCGGTGACCAGATCGTCATAGCGCGCGATATAGGTGCCGGAGTCTCCGATATAACGGAAGAAGGTGCCGAGCGGACCGTCATTGTTGAACGATAGCGCAAGGGTAAGGATCTGGCCCGCCTCGGTCTTCATCTGGATCGACATATCCATGGCGATGCCAAGCTCGGGGTGCTTTGGACCTTGCAGCACATTTGCGGCGATCACTTTCGAACCGGTCATGTACTGGAAAATGTCGATCGAATGGGCCGAGTGGTGCCACAGCAGGTGGTCCGTCCAGCTGCGCGGCTTACCCTTCGCATTCATATTTTTCCGGCGGAAGAAGAAAGTCTCGATATCCATCGCCTGGATAGTGAACTCGCCTGCATCGATCTTGTTCTTGACCCACTGGTGGCTGGGATTGAAGCGACGCGTGTGGCCGACCATGCAAACCAGGCCGGTTTCCTTGGCCTTCGCTTCTACCGCCAATGCATCGTCCCAGCTATCGGCCAGCGGGATTTCCACCTGCACATGCTTGCCCGCAGCCATGCAGGCAATGGCCTGTTCCGCGTGCATCTGGGTGGGGGTGCAAAGGATCACGGCGTCGACATCGGGCAAAGCCAGCGCATCGGCCAGATCGGTCCCGGAATGCGGCGCGCCATATTTCGCGGCGACTTCCGCAGCATGCTCAGCCGACCGGGAAATGACCGAAACGATCTCGACGCCGTCGATATTTTTGAGGCCGTCGAGGTGCTTTTCGCCAAAGGCGCCTGCACCGACGAGTGCGATTTTCATGGGATATTCTCCTGAATGGGTTCGCGCAGAGATCAGGCGATCAGTGCCTGTGCGGCGGCATTGTTTCCTTCCAGCGTCGGGCTGGGCGGAACGGTTGCGTCCACCGGCTCAAGCACTAGATGGCCCAGCGCGGTATTGCTGACGGGTACGTGGTAATGGCGGTGCAGCGCCTTGGTGCTCTTGCCCAGCGCGCCGCGCATGATCAGCCACATGACCATCTCGATCCCCTCGCTGCCGGTTTCGCGCAGATATTCGATATGGGGAATGTGGCGCAGTTCCTGCGTGTCGCCGATCAGCCCGTCGAGGAACATATTGTCCCACTCCTTGTTGATCAGTCCCGCACGCGGGCCCTGAAGCTGGTGGCTCATGCCACCGGTGCCCCAGATCTGCACCTTAAGATCCTCGTCGAAGCTATTCACGGCGCGGGCAATCGCCTCGCCCAATGCCCAACAGCGATTCCCCGACGGCGGCGGATAGGTGACGACGTTCACGACCAGCGGAATGACTTTCACCGGCCATTTGTCGACATGGCCGTACATCATCGACAGCGGCACGGTCAGCCCGTGATCGACCTCCATCTCGTTGATGATAGTCAGGTCGAATTCGTCGAGGATCAGGCTTTGCGCGATATGCCATGCAAGGTCGGGATGGCCTTCCACCGGCGGCACCGGACGCGCGCCGAAACCTTCGTCGGCGGGCTGATAGGTTTCGCCGCAACCGATGGCGAAGGTCGGGATGATCTTCATGTCGAAGGCCGATGCGTGGTCATTATAGATCAGCACGATCACGTCGGGCTTTTCCTCTTCCATGAACTGGCGGGTCCAGTCGAAACCGTCGAAGGCAGGCTTGAAATAATCCTCGCCCTCCTTGCCGTGGTCGAACGCATAGCCCAGCACGGGAATGTGGCTGCAAGCGATGCCGTGGGTGATGCGGGCCATCAGTTCTTGTCCTTTATCGAGCGGACACCCTTGGGCGAGCGGCCACCAGCCATCATCATGGCCTGGTAATCCTCGACGCTCATACCGGTCATGGTGGAAACGGCCTGCACGAAGGACAGCCCGTCGGATGAAAAGACCTTCGACAGGAAATAGATATTCCCGCCCAGATCGAGCAGCCGGTTATAGTCGCGGTCCAGCACGGCCTGCTTCTGCTCGTCGGTGATCGGCCATTCGTCCAGATAGGCATTCTCGTCCGCGTGGAAACGCTTGCGGTTCTCGTCCTTCATCAGGCTCATGGCGAACTGGTTGAGGTGATAGCCCTGCCGCGCGCGCTTCGCGGTATAGACCCGCGTGCCGGGAATATCGTCGAACTCGGCAAGATATTCGTGAATGTCGGTCACAATCCGCGCTCCTTCAACAGGGCGTCGAGCTTTGGGAAAACCTTGCGCGCATTGCCCTCGAAAATGGCGGCGCGTTCCTTATCGCTGATGTCCAGAGCGTCGATATAGCGCTTGGTGTCGTCGAAATAATGGCCCGTCTGCGGGTCGATCCCACGCACCGCGCCCACCATCTCGCTGCCGAACAGGATGTTCTTGTTGCCGATCACATCGGCCAGCAGGTCGATGCCCGGCTGGTGATAGACGCAAGTGTCGAAGAACACATTGTTCATGATATATTCGTCGAGGCTGGGCTTCTTAAGCATGTCGGCCAGACCGCGGTAGCGCCCCCAGTGATAGGGCACCGCGCCGCCGCCATGCGGGATGATGAAGCGCAGATTGGGGAAACGGCTGAACAGGTCGCCCTGCATCAGTTGCATAAAGGCGACCGTATCGGCGGCGAGATAGAAACCGCCCGTTGCGTGCATCGCCGGATTGCAGCTGCCCGACACGTGGATCATGGCAGGCACGTCCAGCTCTTCCATCGCTTCATAGATGGGGAACCAGTATTCGTCGGTCAGCGGGGGATGTTCGAAATGGCCGCCGCCCGGATCGGGGTTCAGGTTGCAGCCGATAAAGCCCAGTTCCTCCACGCAGCGGCGCAATTCCTTCACGCTGGCGGCCAGGTCGGACTTGGGGCTTTGCGGCAGCATGCAGACGCCTACGAAGGTTTCAGGAAAAAGCTTCGTCACGCGGTAGATCAGGTTGTTGCAGTGATAGGCCCACTCGGCGCTGACCGCCTGATCGCCGACATGATGCGCCATGGCAGATGCGCGCGGGGAAAAGATTGTGAGGTCCGCACCGCGCTCCTTGATCAGACGCAGCTGGTTGTCCTCGATCGTCTGGCGAATCTCGTCGTCCGAAATCTCGGGGTAAGGCGGCGGAGTGGTGGCGTCCTTGAAGGCTTGCTTCTGCGCCTCGCGCCATTGGTCGTGCCCCTTGGGCAGCACCGTATAATGACCGTGGCAGTCGATAATCAGGCTCATGCGGGTTTACTCCTCTCCGCAGGATATATCGTTTCGGCGCCCGCCAATTCGCGCTGGCGGCGCACGGTTCCATTGGTCATCACCGGCTCGACACCCATCCCCGTGAGGGTCTTGGCGCTTTCTTCCATCTCGGCGGCGCGGCGCAGTCCGTGGGTCGTCATGCGCTCCAGATTATAGGCGGCACGCTTTTCCCAGCCCCAGTCCTTCTCACTGGCGTCGAGCGAGGCGAGAACTTCGTCGACAACGTCGGCCTGAGTAGCGGCGAGCATCATTTCGGCGGTCAGCGCTTCGATCCCCTTGACCATGACGGATCGGATCATCTTGATCGCGGAGGCGCGGCCTACTTCGTCTCCCACCCCGCGAATATTGGCAAAACCTGCGCGCGAAAGTGCCTCTGCGGCGTCCTTGGCGGCTCTTCCCGACACCAAAAGGGGCACATTCAGGCGCGCTGGATGCACCGGCGCCATCACCGCCACGTCGGCATATCGCGAGCCCGCCGCCTCGACGGCATCGGCTGCCGCGCGCTTGGTCTGCGGCGCGACCGAATTCATGTCGCAGAACAGCGCGCCATCAGCCAGCAAGGGCGCCGCCAATTTCGCGACATCGAAAGCGGCATCGGCGGTCACCAGCGACAGCACGAGAGAGGCATCCGCTAACGCATGGCCGAGACCGGGGGCGCAGCGCACGCCCAGATCTTGCATCGCGTCGGCACGGTCGGGCGCGATGTCAAAGGCGCAGGCGTCCGCATCCCATCCGGCCGCAGCCGCAAAGCCGGACCCGGCCTCTCCGAAACCGATAAGGGCGATCTTTCCGCTCATGGGCGCTGTCCTGTCTCAGCAGGGCAGGACAGGCTAATGGATTGATTGCCAGACTCATTAGATTTTACGAAAGATCGAGTCGCTCTTTATCGCGCAACAAGTCCAGCATCGCCGCCTGCGGTTCGGTCGGACGCCAGCCGATGCGGGTGGTGATCCCGATCGTGCGAGTGACCGGGACCGGCGGATCGATAATGACCAACAGGCCCGCCTCAAGCTCTACACGCAGCTGGTCGGGCGACGCCATGCTCAACATGTCGCTGGCGATCAGCAATTCGCGGATCGTCAGGATCGAACCGCAAGTGATCTTCACCTCTGGCGCGTCCAGCCGCAGCGTGGTGAACATGTCCTGCCAATAATGCCGCAAGGGCGTATCGGAACCGGGCAGCACCCACTCATGCCGCGTCAGGTCGAGCGGTTGGCAGAGTTTGCTTAGCGGATGGCCCGTGCGGCAGACCAGTCGGGGACGGTCATCGAACACCGGCTCCTGATCGAGATCCTCGACACCGGGACCGTCGCGCAGCGCGCCCAGCAACATATCGACCTCTCCATCGCGCAAGGGCGGCGAAAGATCGGCGTGGCTCCCCTCCAGCACCCTAACGCTGACATCGGGATAGGCCTGCGAGAATTTGAGCAGAACCTGCGGCAACCAGCGCGAGCGGGACAGCGGCATAGCCCCGATCGTGACCAGGCCCGCCGCCTTGCCCTGCCAGCGCGCCACTTCGTCCAATCCGCTGCGCAATTCGGCCCGCGCAAGTCCGAATGCGCGGGCGCGGCGCTGACCGGCCTGCGTCAGCACGATCGTGCGCCCCCGCTTCTCGACCAGCCTTTGCCCCAATACGACCGACAGGTCCGAAACCGCCCGGTGCAGCGAAGCAGCCGCCAAGCCCGTGTCCTCTGCCGCCCCGGCATAGCCCCCAGCCCCTGCCACCGCGAGAAAGGCGCGCAACTGGGTAGAGGTGACGCGCCACGATCCGATCAGCGAAAGGGCTGCTTCGGCCCGCGCGATCAGCAATTCGGCGGGTTCGGTCGGCTTCATCCCGTCCGGCCCGCGTTCGAACAAGGCACAGCCCAGTTCACGCTCAAGCCCCGCAATCGCTTGCGTCAGCGCGGGTTGCGTCAGGTTGATCTGCCGCGCCGCCCGCGTGACGCTGCCCGAACGGGCCGTCGCCACCAGTGCGGCCATGTGGCGGATATTGGGGAACGACCAGTCCATCCATTGACGATTAGCATTAATTTATCTCCTGCGCCAAATTCGGATTGGCCCGTTTCGCTTCCGCGCGCGCATGACGCGGTGCAATTCGAAGAGGAGATCGTGGCATGGGCGGCATCGTCGTGCAGAATATCGAACGCGCCCCGCGCGACATCATCGACGGACTGGCCGAATGCGGCGTCGCGACCGTGCACGAGGCGCAGGGCGGCACGGGCCTGCTCGCCAGCTATATGCGCCCGATCTATGCAGGGGCCCGCATCGCGGGCAGCGCCGTTACGATCAGCGCGGCGCCGGGCGACAACTGGATGGTCCATGTCGCCATCGAACAGCTTCGGGAAAGCGACATCCTGCTGCTCGCCCCCACCTCGCCCTGCGAGGATGGCTATTTCGGTGACCTTCTCGCCACCAGTGCGCAGGCGCGCGGCTGCCGCGGCCTCGTCATCGATGCGGGCGTGCGCGACGTGAAGGACCTGACCGAGATGAACTTTCCCGTCTGGTCCAAGGCGGTTTTCGCGCAAGGCACGGTGAAAAACACGCTGGGCAGCGTGAACGTGCCGGTAGTCTGCGCGGGCGCGGCGGTGAACGCGGGCGATGTAATCGTGGCCGATGACGATGGCGTGGTCTGCGTACGCCGCGAAAAGGCCGCCGAAGTGCTGGCCGCCGCCCGCGCGCGCGAAGCGAACGAAGCGGAGAAGCGTGAGAAGCTGGCCTCGGGCGTGCTCGGCCTCGATATGTACAAGATGCGCGAACGGCTGGAAAAGGAAGGGCTAAAGTACGTTTGATGGCCAATTCCGCACCAGTCATGTGGATGCGCGGGGGAACGTCGAAAGGCGGCTACTTCCTCGCCGGAGACCTGCCCGCCGATCCCGGGACGCGCGATGCCTTTCTGTTGAGCGTGATGGGCAGCCCCGATCCGCGACAGATCGACGGTATGGGAGGCGCCGATCCGCTGACCAGCAAGGTGGCCGTGGTCAGGAAGTCGGATCGAGAAGGCATCGATGTCGACTATCTGTTCCTGCAGGTGTTCGTCGATCAGGCCATCGTGTCAGACGCGCAGAATTGCGGAAACATACTCGCAGGCATCGGCCCATTCGCCATCGAACGCGGGCTTGTCTCGCCGACCGGCGATGAGACGAACGTGTCGATCTATATGGAAAACACAGGGCAGGTCGCGGTCGCCACGGTGGAAACGCCCGGCGGTGTCGTGAATTACAAAGGCGATGCGCGGATCGACGGCGTGCCCGGCGCCCATGCACCCATCCCGCTGGAATTCCGCGATACGGCGGGTTCGTCCTGCGGCGCGCTGCTGCCCACCGGCAATCCGGTCGACGTGATCGAGGGCGTGCCCTGCACCCTCATCGACAATGGCATGCCCTGCATCGTCTTCAAGGCAGAGGATGTCGGCGCCACCGGCTATGAAAGCCGCGAGGAACTGGAAGGCGACGGCTTCGCGCCGATCCGCCAGAAGATAGAGGCGATCCGCCTTGCCGCCGGACCGCTGATGAACCTTGGTGACGTCAAGGCAAAGAGCGTGCCGAAGATGACGCTGGTCGCCCCGCCCCGCAATGGCGGCGCGGTAACAACACGCGTGTTCATCCCCCACCGCGCCCATGCCTCCATCGGAGTGCTGGGCGCGGTTACCGCCGCCACTGCGTGCCTGGTCGAAGGCTCGCCCGCTTCCGAAGTGGCCGTCATCCCTGAAGGACGCCGCAAGACGCTCTCCATCGAACATCCCAGCGGGGAAATGAGCTGCGTCCTTGAAGTGGACGAAGGCGGCAATGTCGTTTCAAGCGCCCTGCTCCGCACCGCGCGCAAGCTTATGGACGGAACCGTGTATGTCTGATCGTATCACCTCGTGGCATCCGGCTCCGTCGAAGCCTGCCTATGTCCCCCCGCCCGGCGCGGTTGACGCACATTGCCATGTCTTTGGGCCGATGGCTGAATTTCCCTTTAGCGCGAAGGCCAAGTACCTGCCGGAAGATGCAGGTCCCGAATTGCTGTTCGCGCTGCGCGACCATCTGGGATTTGCCCGCAATGTGATCGTGCAGGCCAGTTGCCACGGCACCGACAATGCCGCGACCGTCGATGCCATCGCCAAGTCCGGCGGAAAGGCGCGCGGCGTGGCGGTGGTCGATCCCGACATCTCCGATGCGGAGCTGGCAGCGCTGCACGAAGCGGGCATTCGCGGCATCCGTTTCAACTTCCTGAAGCGGCTGGTCGACAATGCGCCCAAGGACAAGTTTCTGCAGGTTGCCGCGCGCCTGCCCGCAGGCTGGCACGTGGTGATCTATTTCGAGGCGGATATTCTGGAAGAAATGCGCCCCTTCATCGCCGCCATTCCGGTGCCGGTGGTGATCGACCACATGGGCCGCCCCGATGTCACGCAGGGTCCGAAGGGGGCAGATATGCAGGCTTTCCGGGCGTTGCTCGACAGCCGAGAGGACATCTGGTTCAAGGCCACCTGCCCCGAACGACTGGATGCGAAGAAAGAGGGCGGCATGGGCGATCCGTGGGACAATTTCGCCGCCGCGGTCGCGCCGTTGGTGGCCGATTATCCCGATCGGGTGATCTGGGGCACCGACTGGCCCCATCCCAACATGCAGGACGAGATTTCCGATGATGGCCATATCGTCGACATGATCCCCCGCATCGCACCGACCGCGGAATTGCAGCAGAAGCTGCTCGTCACCAATCCGATGCGGCTCTACTGGCCCGAGAAGCTTTGACCGCCCCTCAGACCGGCAGTCCGATGTAGTTTTCCGCGATCGAGGTCTGCGCCGCGCGGCTCATCTTGACATTCGCCAGGTCAACTCCCGACCCGTCCGCCTTCACGCGCGGCGATACGTTGTAGTCAATTACACGCTTTATCGGGACTAGCGCTTTCGTTTTCATAACGGGATTTTCCCTTACCTCCATCAATGCGCATAGTCACCAAACCATCGCGCCCTTCAATACGAGAACATCTTGAAAATGGCTTATCATCAGTCAATTGGCCGTTTCCGTCGTCAGAACATTTGACACAGAACCGGTCGCTCCCTTGATGAGTGCTGGCCTCGTCCGGTGGGTTAATCTTACCCACCAGTATTTCAGCCTGCCCGAGCATATGCGCGCCACGAACAGACAGCCAGGCAATGCGCATTTGTAAACTCAGGACGCAGCTGTTAGGCTGACGCCGACTTCTCTCCACTTGCGGCGCTGCACCGCCCAGCACTGTCCGTCGTCAGAACATTTGGCACAGATCTGGTCGCTCGCCTGATGAGTGTTGGCCTCGTCTGGAGGGTTGATCTTAAGCGGCGATCTTGCGGTGC
>JAPYSD010000210.1 GCA_029936705.1 Croceicoccus sp.
CACAGCCGCTGCACGAAGCGGCCGCAACCCTCGATACCCGCCTCGCTCCACGGCAAATCGCGCTCGGGCGGGCTGTCGGACAGCATGAACCAGCGCACCGCGTCCGCGCCGTATTGCGCGATGATCTCGTCCGGGTCGACGACGTTCTTCTTCGACTTGGACATCTTGATCACGCGGCCGATCTCGACCGGCTGGCCGCCATCGACCAGCACCGCGCCGTCGCTGCTGCGATTCACTTCGGACGGCGCGTAATAGACCGTCCGGCCGCCTTCCTCGCGGCTATAGGTCTCATGCGTGACCATGCCTTGCGTGAACAGCTGAGCGAACGGCTCCTTCACGTCGATCAGCCCGCAATGCGCCAGCGCGCGCGTCCAGAACCGGGCATAGAGCAAGTGCAGGATCGCATGCTCGATCCCGCCGATATACTGCCCCACCGGCAGCCACTGGGCGATCTCGGCCGCATCGAACGGCTTGTCGTCCGGCTGGCTGGCAAAGCGCAGGAAATACCAGCTGGAATCGACGAAGGTGTCGAGCGTATCGGTCTCCCGCCGGGCCGCGCCGCCGCACTTTGGACACTCGGTCTGCTTCCAGGTCGGATGGCGTTCCAGCGGATTGCCGGGCGTCTTGAAATCCACGTCCTCGGGCAGGGTAACGGGCAGCTGGTCCTCTGGCACCGGCACCACGCCGCAGGCGTCGCAGTGGATGAACGGGATCGGCGTGCCCCAGTACCGCTGGCGCGAAACGCCCCAGTCGCGCAGCCGGTACTGCGTCTTGGGCGTGCCCCAGCCATCCTCGGCCGCGCGGGTGATGATGGCGCGCTTCGCCTCGTCCACCGGCAGGCCGGTCAGGAAATCGGAATTGACGATGACGCCTTCGCCGGCTTCCGCCTCGCCCTCGAACGGCTTGTCCGCCTCGTCGGTGTTCTTGGCGACAACGCGCGGGATGGGCAGGCCGTACTTGGTCGCGAAGTCGAAGTCGCGCTGGTCGTGGCCGGGCACCGCCATGATCGCGCCGGTGCCGTAATCCATCAGCACGAAATTGGCGATCCAGACGGGCAGGTCCTCACCCGTGAACGGGTGGGCGACCTTCAGGCCGGTGTCGTAACCCAGCTTTTCCGCCGTCTCCAGCTCTGCCGCGGTGGTGCCGCCCGCGCGGCACGTCTCGATGAAGGCCTGCGCCTGCGCGTCGGTCGCGGCGACCGCATGCGCGATGGGATGTTCCGCTGCGATGGCGACGAAGCTGGCGCCGAAGATCGTGTCGGGGCGGGTGGTATAGACCTCGATCGTCTCGTCAAAATTGCTGCCCTTGAAATGGGCCTGCAGACCGGTCGACTTGCCGATCCAGTTTTCCTGCATCAGCCGGACCTTGTCGGGCCACTTGTCGAGGCTCTCGAGCCCCTCCAGCAGCTCGTCCGCGAACTGGGTGATCTTTAGGAACCACTGGCTCAGCTTGCGCTTTTCCACCAGCGCGCCCGAACGCCAGCCGCGCCCGTCGATCACCTGTTCGTTGGCCAGCACGGTCATGTCGACCGGGTCCCAGTTGACCGCCGATTCCTTGCGATAGACCAGCCCGGCCTCGTACAGCTTCAGGAACAGCGCCTGTTCCTGCCCGTAATATTCGGGATCGCAGGTCGCGAACTCGCGGCTCCAGTCCAGCGCAAAGCCCAGGCGCTGCAACTGCGCCTTCATGTTGGCGATATTGTCGCGGGTCCAGCCGCCGGGGTGCACGCCCTTCTCCATGGCGGCATTCTCCGCCGGCATGCCGAACGCGTCCCAGCCCATCGGATGCAGCACCTCGTGCCCCGTCATCGCCTTGAAGCGCGCCAGCACGTCGCCCATGGTGTAGTTGCGCACGTGACCGATATGGATGCGGCCCGAGGGATAGGGAAACATCTCCAGCACATAGCTCTTCGGCCTGGTGCTCGCGCTGTCCGCACGAAAGATGCCCGCCTGGTCCCAGGCACGCTGCCAGCGTCCGTCGGCGCTGGACGGATCGAAACGCTCTTCGTTCATCGTTCGGCTACCAGGGTTCAGCCCATCAAAGCGTCGCGGCGCAGTTCACGCGCGCGGGTCAGGATGATGTCTTCCAGCTTCTGCACCGTCGCGGCCTGGACCGGGGCGCCGACCCACTGGCCGCCGCTCATCACTTCGCGGCTGGCGTTCACGCTCAGCGCGTCGGCGCGCAGGTCCTGGTCCAGGATCGACACGGTGACCTTCAGACGCTCGGCCGGGTTCTGCGGATTGGTGTACCAGTCGGTCACGATCACGCCGCCCGAGCTGTCGGTCTGCAGCATGGGCATGAACGACAGCGTGTCCAGGCTGGCACGCCACAGATAGGCGTTGATGCCGATGGTGGTGACGTTCGACGCGGCCAGATCGGTCTCGACCCGCTTGTTGTTCCCGCCGCATGCCGCCAGCGCGGCGATCATGCCTGCGGCCACCACGGCGCGGGCGGAAAGGCGGCGCCAGTTCGCGCCAGCGGCGACTTTCGTAACGGCGGGGAGCGAGGGGGTCGCGGTCATGATGCGAATGTCTTCCTGTTCTGCTTGCTCTGCCCCGAATTGACGGTGCACGTCTGGCGCACACCGGGCAGGGCGGGGCTGCTCTATCACCGCGATCGCACGGCGGGCAAGCTTTCAGCACCAGCCTGTGTGACACTGGGCTGAACGGGGGGCGGGAACGGGTGTATCGGGCTGTGGATGGGAGCGTTACCATGTCCGGCCATCGTGTTGCCGCCCGGATCAAAACGCGTCCCTGTCGATTTCATGCAACAGCCAGTATCAAGAGTGACGGTTCTCAGGGTAAATCGCTTTGCAGCCATTGCTTTTTGGCTTTATACACAGCTTTGCAGTCCGCATCTTGCGTCTGACTTATCGAGTCGCCGCAACTCTGCATAGAGAGGCGGGCAAGACGGGGCTGGCAAAACGCACCAGCGGTGGCGGTAACACCCGCTCGCTGGCATAAGGCGGTTAACGCGTCGGTCAGGCGGTCTGTCGGATACGCCTGGATTATGGTTCTTTACGGGTTAATGCCCGTCTGGATCGCAGGGAATGAATTGAGGTTGACGTGACCGTGTTGGTGCGGGCTCATAGCAGAAAGCGCTTGGCGCGTGCGGCGATGGCCGGCGCTGCCGCTTGTGCGTTTCTCGCCGCGCTTCCGCCTGCCGTGGCCGCCGTCTCCAGTCTCGTTTCCACTGACGATTCGCGCCGCAGCGTCAGCATCGCTGCCAGCGGCGACCTGGGCGATTTCACGCCTGCTTCCGCCGATCCGCGCCTGCTGGCATCGCTGGCCTCCATCCGTGAAGGCAGCAAGGACGATGCGGGCATGTTCCGCTTTACCCCCGCCGGTGTGAAGGAAGCGGCCAGCCGTGCCGTCACCGTGGCGGTACGCGTTGATTCGCAGATGGCCCGCGCGGCTTCGCAGCGTAAGACCGCTGCCGGGTCCGATGGCGGGCTGAACGTGCCCGGTGTCGCGCCGGTGGCGTTCAACCTGGGCATGGCCCGCGGTTATCAAAGCTTCGCGCAAAGCGCGAACATCACCGACACCGTGCAGCCGGGCGCGGGCAAGAACTATCTGCCCGAGGGCGTGCGCGAAATCGAAGCGCCCGACCTGTCGCGCTTCACGCCTGCCAAGAAGAAGTCGGGCGACAGCCGTTTCGGCGGCGTGGTCGAACTCAACGACGGAGTCGTGCCGGGCCGCGCCCCGCGCACCTTCGCGGATGGCGAGCAGTCTGTCGACGTCAGCGGCTCCTATCGCGTGACGGGCAATCTGCGCGTGACCGCGGGCGTGCGCTATTCGGCAGAGCGTGAGCGGATCGGCGCGCTGGCCGACGGTCAGCAGGACAACCAGTCCGTCTATGTCGGAACGCGCTTCCGGTTCTGACCGGGCTTTCGTTCGATCCTGACAGGTCCGGCGCAGGCCGCTTCCCTTGCGGCCCTGTCGCATTCCCGTAAATTTCCAGTTGCACCAATGGGTAAGGCAGCAGGCAAATCCGCTTGCCGCCTTTCCGGCGAGTGCCTAGGCTGGCCTGCGGAGAGTGGGGAGTACTGAAGGGGAAGCGATGATGAGCAGAGTGGCAGTCGTAACGGGCGGCACCCGCGGCATTGGCGAAGGTATCAGCCTCGCCCTGAAAGACATGGGCTATACCGTTGCGGCGAATTTCGCCGGTAACGAGCAGAAGGCCCACGAATTTACCGAGCGAACCGGGATTCCGAATTTCAAGTTCGACGTCGGCGATCATGAAGCCGTGATGGCAGGCTGCGAACGCATCGCGGCCGAGGTCGGCGATATCGACATCGTCGTGAACAATGCCGGCATCACGCGCGACGGCGTCCTCCACAAGATGAGCTGGGACGACTGGAACGAGGTGATGCGCATCAACCTCGGCGGCTGTTTCAACATGGCCAAGGCCACGTTCCCCGGCATGCGCGAACGCAAGTGGGGCCGGATCGTCAATATCGGTTCGGTCAACGGGCAGGCAGGGCAGTACGGCCAGGTCAACTATGCCGCCGCCAAGTCGGGCATCCATGGCTTTACCAAGGCGCTGGCGCAGGAAGGCGCGAAATACGGCGTCACGGTCAACGCGATCGCGCCCGGCTATATCGATACCGACATGGTGGCCGCGGTGCCCGAACCCGTGCTGGAAAAGATCATCGCCAAGATCCCCGTCGGCCGCCTGGGCCACGCGGACGAAATTGCGCGCGGCGTGGCGTTCTTCTGCGCAGAGGAAGCGACCTTCGTGACTGGCGCGACATTGTCGATCAATGGCGGCCAGCACATGTACTGATCGCGCGGGCCGCACGCGCGGAACGCTCAACAAAAAGGGGCAGGCGCCGAACGCCTGCCCCTTTTTTCGTTCAAGGCTTGTCGGCGGCGATCAGGCCGCCTGCGCCTCCGCACCCGGATCGCGCAGCACATAGCCGCGGCCCCACACGGTCTCGATATAATTGTCGCCGTTGCAGGCGGTGGCAAGCTTCTTGCGCAGCTTGCAGATGAAGACGTCGATGATCTTCAGCTCGGGCTCGTCCATCCCGTTATAGAGGTGGTTGAGGAACATTTCCTTGGTCAGCGTCGTGCCCTTGCGCAGCGACAGCAGTTCCAGCATCGCATATTCCTTGCCGGTCAGGTGCACGCGGGCGCCATCGACCTCGACCGTCTTGGTGTCGAGGTTGACCGAAAGCTTGCCGGTGCGAATCACCGACTGCGAGTGACCCTTGGAACGGCGCACCACGGCGTGGATACGTGCGACCAGCTCCTCGCGGTGGAACGGCTTGGTCACGTAATCGTCGGCGCCAAAGCCGAAGCTGCGCACCTTGGAATCCATCTCGGCAATGCCCGACAGGATCAGCACGGGCGTCTGCACCTTGGCAACGCGCAGCTTCTTGAGCACGTCATAGCCGTGCATGTCCGGCAGGTTCAGGTCGAGCAGGATGATGTCGTAGTCATAGAGCTTGCCGAGATCGAGGCCCTCTTCCCCCAGGTCCGTCTGGTAGACGTTGAACCCCTCGGTCGTGAGCATCAGTTCGATGGCCTTGGCCGTCGTCGGTTCGTCTTCGATCAGCAGGATACGCATATCAGTTTCAGCCCCCTTCATGGTCGGCCGATCCACCCTGTTGGACGCCAACCGTAAACGCGATCTTCAATTAACCATACGAAAAGTGACCCAGAAAGGTTAATAAACCTTAAAACCTCTTAACGGAAAAAATTGAGTCATGATTGCAACAGTTTCCGGGCCGAATTGCCCGTTTCGAATCGCACCGGGCACTTTCCGAATCGGCTAGGGCAATATCCGCAGCCCTCGCGTCAGCCCGCGCGGGCAAGTGCCTTCTGACGCCGCCGCTGGACCGACGAACCCAGCCCCGCGGCCTCGCGATACTTGGCGACGGTGCGGCGCGCGATTTCATAGCCCTGCTTCTTCAGCTCGGTCACCAGCGCATCGTCCGACAGGATGCCGTCCGCAGGCTCCGCGTCGATCAGCGCCTTGATCGCGGCCTTCACCGCCTCGGCCGAAGCGGCGCCCTGGTCGCCGCCCTCTTCCCCGCCGCCCGATGCGCTGACGCCCGACGCGAAGAAGAAGCGCAGTTCGAAGCAGCCGCGCGGGCAATGCAGGAACTTGTTCGCGGTCACGCGGCTGACGGTCGATTCGTGCAGGTCGGTCGCTTCGGCAACCTCGCGCCGGGTCAGCGGCACCAGCGCCGAGACGCCGCGCCGGAAGAAGCCCTCCTGCCGCTTCACGATCTCGCGCGCGACGGTCAGGATCGTGCGCTGTCGCTGGTCCAGCGCGCGCACCAGCCGGTTCGCATCGGCGAGTTGTTCCCCCAGCCAGCTGCTGGCCGCCTTGTCGCGGCACGACGGGCTGACCCGCGCGTGATAGGCGCGGTCGACCACTAACCGGGGCAGGTTCTCGCGATTGAGCGAGACCAGCCAGCCCGCGATCCCGTCGCCGCGCACAAGCACGTCGGGCACCACCGGCGGCGCGGGGTCGATGCCGAAGACATGGCCCGGACGCGGGTCGCAGCTGCGGATGTCGGCGATCATCTCGGCGATATCCTCGTCGCTCGCGCGGCACATGCGCTTCAGCTGCGCCAGGT
>JAPYSD010000736.1 GCA_029936705.1 Croceicoccus sp.
GTTGTCCGTCAGGGGCGCGCGAACGCCCGCGATCACCTGCCATGCAAAGCCGGTATCGGTGTCCGAGAAATAGACGTCGTCGCCGGGCAGCTTCATGTCGGTCCGCGCCACACCAGCGCCGCCCCCGACAAAGCCCTGCAGGCCCTCGTCCCGGCCGAAATCGACCAGGCCGTTGACCATGAAGCTCAGCGTGTCGAAATCGATCGACGCGTCGCTTTCCTCGAACTCGCCGTTGCGGGTCGTGCCGCCGTCGTCGTTGGCGCCCTTGTAGCCGGCCTCGGCCTCGACCTGAATGCGCCGAGATCATAGCCAGCCACGACGTCGAAGTCGTACCCGACGTCCCAGTCGATGTCGCCCGCGTTGTCGAAACTGTCGAGATCGATGTCCGACGTTTCGGGCTGCATCAGGCCGCCGTCGATACCGATATAGAAACTGCCCTCGCGGGCCATGGCGCCGGTCGACAACATCGACGTTGCGGCCAGGCCGATCAAGATACGATTTAGCAAATGACTTCCCCCGATACTCCTGAACCTTGTGCGGACTGGGTAATAAAATTGCCCCTGAAACTCCAGAAGCAATAGGGATTAGTTTTCCAAAGATGGCAAGCCTTGCGAATCCCACCACAGAACGCGACGACAGCACAATGCCGCTGTCACATTGCCGTTCCCGGCACTCTTGTCAGGCCGCGCCGTTCAATTCGGACCGAACGGGTCAGTTCGCCCTATCTATTCAGGCAGAACGGGCAATTCGCCGCGAAATGGCCCGGAACTATTTCAGCGAACTCAGGGACATGCGTCTTCATGTATTCGTCATGTTCCACCGGGCTGCGGGGCCAGAAATTGCATCCTGACGGCGGGTTCAACGGGCTTGGCGGATCGCCCTGCAGCACGATGCGATTGCGCGTGCGTTCAAGCCGGGGGTCGGGCCGCGGGATCGCACTCATCAACGCGCGGGTATAGATATGCAGCGGATCGTCGACGATATCTTCCGCGCTACCCAATTCGATGATCTTGCCCAGATACATCACCGCGATGCGGTCCGCGATATAGCGCACCACCGACAGATCGTGGCTGATGAAGATCATCGTCAACCCCATCTTGCGGGTCAGATCCTTGAGCAGGTTCAGGATTTGAGACTGGATCGACACGTCCAGCGCCGACACCGGCTCGTCCGCGATGATCAGCTTGGGTTCGGGCGCCAGCGCCCGCGCGATGGCGACGCGCTGGCGCTGCCCGCCCGAGAACTCGTGCGGATAGCGGCGCATCTGCGCGGGGTTCATGCCGACCGTGCGCATCAGCTCGCCCACCCGGGCGCGCAGGGCATCGCCCTTCAGC
>JAPYSD010000211.1 GCA_029936705.1 Croceicoccus sp.
GGTATAGTCAAGTGCCGTCTTGGTCGGAGCGGTGGCGTCGATATCCTTCCCGAACACCCGGCTCATGTGATCCGCCTGCTTAGTGCATCATACCGCAAGGCGGGGCTGACACGCGCCGAGTTCTTCCCGCTTCTCTCAATCATAGGCCGCGCGAACCGCATCCTGTGCGGAATGCGAGCGAGCGAGCGCGACTTTAACGACATGACCCGACTTACGGCCGAGCAGAAGTTCGATGAACCTGTCACCCAGATCAAGCGGATCAAGCTGGATTGGGAAATCATCGACAATCCGGTTCTAAGCCTGCTCGAGCAGTCTCTGGCTACCTATCGCGCTTCGCTTGCCGGCGAAACGGTAAGCACCGGCTTCGGCAATCTTCAACTCATCGCCGATCGCACTTTGGATCAGTTGAATGCGCTGCGCGCCCGCAATTTCGCGTTGGCCGACAGCCTCGGCCGGCACATCGATGCGGAAATCGTTGCAATAACAGATACGTTTTAAACCGACGGCAAGCACCTGGTTTCGCGTGGCCAGCACCCTCCCCGCACTGTGGAGCGCCTTGCGAAACCGGTCATAATGCCTCTTCCAGAGGGCGCGGCTATCCCGGTTTGTCGTGGGATCTATATGCCGCGATACCCTGTGTTGATTATGGGCGGTCCTGTTCGCGTTGGCTTTTCAATTTGAAGTGCCGGTCGAAGAACGCGACAGTAACACGCCAGGCAGCGATGACCTCGGGCAAGTCCGCTACCTGGGTGAGATAACTGTGGCCAAAGCCATGGCGGACATAGAGATCAGTATCCACCCCCGCTTCGATCAGCCGGACATGTGTATCGAGAGCATTGCCCAACAAAGCGTCGCGCGATGAAGTCAATACAAGGGTTGGCGGGAATTTCGCCAGGATCTCGGCCGATTCAGCCGGGAATGCCTGTGCGTCGGCAAAATCCTCCGGCGCTAAATAGCTGGAATTTCCGGTACCGACAAATCGGTGCGTAGGGTCGCGCCGGTCAGGCCAAGCAACCAGTAATGGCTGTCGTTCGCTCCTCGCATGGCAAGTCCGGCGGCCATGATCGTCACCTAACTGGGTAGAGCGAGACCTTCCGCCTGCAAGCGCGCGATCAATTGACCCGCCAGCATGCCGCCTGCCGACGATCCATACACGCCAATATTCGCCGCCCCATATTGCTTGAGCAGCTCGCGATAGACGGCAAGGGCATCATCGGTGGCTGCGGGATAGCGGGCTTCAGGTGCTTGCCGGTAATCCACTGTCACTACGCGATAGCCGCCCAGTCCTGCCATCGGCATGGTTTCCAGCCTTCCGCCGATTCCACCGTTGTCGATAAAAAATCCGCCCCCGTGGAAATTAATAAGCACCTTGTTCTGTCTGTCCGGTGCCACGCCGTCTCGCGGGGGTGCCAATATCCACGGACACACCGGCGATTTGCCGCCTTTCGGTCTTCACCGGGAAATTGGCTTCACACCGTTCTAGAACCAGACCGGCCCATTGGGTGTCATAAATCTTCCGGATCTCCGTGACGTCGCCCTTAAAGGCCGGATCGCCCCCCCCGATTGTAATAATCCAGGAATGCGTGACGCGCCTCATCGGTGAAGCTGCCCGGCATGTCCAATTGCACCGGCGGCATCTGCACCGATCCATCTGCCTGCAATTGCGGGATGGGTGGTTTTTGCGGTGCGGACCCATCTTGTGCCGCCAATGGCGCGGAAACGGCAGCCAAGCTTAGGCCCCCAGCGAGACCTTTGACCGAGAAACGTTTGATTGCTTGGTTCCATATCTCATTCGTCATGTTTCAGTCTTTTGTCAGTGTGGTCGCTTTGACGACAAGTTCGCGTCTCTCGCCGCAGATCCGTTTTTATCCGAAACGCTACGTCGAAAATTATCGTCTTGCATGTACCCGGGAGATAGCCATCCAATGTGAAATCATCGATTGTTAGGGGAGCGATCATCGATGCACCATTCATCGGATGGGCGCGATTGAGGTGGGGATACCCCAAATGCTTCGAAATTGTCGCGCACCCATTCAGCGCAGCTACTGATATCCAGAGCAGAAAGCGCATCACGAGTCCGAAGTCTGCGAAGGGCAAGATGCCTGACGGACCTTCGTCTGCCGAAAAGCCCCCGGTGAGCACACGCAAATGCCCCCAATGACAAAAAAACGGTCCCCACCTAAAGATAGGTCATGGCGCCGGCATTCGAGCTATCTACCCTCGCAGCAGACATAAAGATCTTAATTCCATGGGAGATGGTCAATGCGAAAATTACTTCATGCTGCCCTGTTGGCGTCTAGCGCCGCGCTTGCCATTGCGCTTCCTGCGCACGCGCAGGACATCGAAAATCAGGACAGTGCCGAAGTGCAGCTCGCCGAAGCTGCGCCCGCAGGGCAAGGCGAAATCATTGTAACCGCGCGCCGTACCGCTGAACGACTGCAGGACGTGCCCGTTGCCGTGACGGCGTTCGACAATCAGGCGCTGGAACGCAGCACTGTGCAGGAACTGTCCGAAGTCAAATCGATCGCATCGGGTCTGAACTTCAATTCCGAAGGCGGCAAGAGCACGACCAACGTCAGTCTTCGCGGCATCGGGCAGCTTCCCGTTGGCCTCACGACGCCCGGCGTTGTCACCTATTTCAACAATATCGCGATCCCCAGCCTGGGTTCGAGCATCCCGACCTACGACCTTTCGAATATTCAGGTCCTCAAGGGGCCGCAGGGCACCCTGTTCGGCAAGTCGACGCTGGGCGGCGCCATACTTGTCAATACGACACAGCCGGACCTGTATGACATTGGCGGTTATGTTAAGGGCACTTACGGTCGGTACGACTATAGGGCGATCGAAGGTGCAATCAATGTTCCGATCATTCCAGGCTCGGTAGCACTGCGTGTGGCTGGACAAATTCGACGTCAGGATGAGCGAATCCGTTCGCTCGATGCTGAATTCTTTGCCCTTCCAGAAGTGCAGGCGCTGGGCGTCACCGATCCCAATGCCGACAGCTATCCCGGCTTCGATGATGTCAATAACGACAGTGTACGGGCGTCTTTGACCATTCAACCGACCGATGGCATTTCCAATACGACCGTCTTCGAATACTTCAAGGCAGACGAGCGGGCAGCCGGCCTTTTCCTCTTCAAGGCGGATTTGTCGGCGCTGCAGAACACCGCTCTTTTGCCGCTTATGGGCGACCCTGCCCGTGCAGCGACCGCGGTTGAACTGGCTTCGCTGGCACAGGACTATGCGAAAGAGAACCCGCGCGGCGGCTTCGACGGCGGCATCAACGGTGGCCGGGCATATCGCAAGTCCATTGCCGTGGTGAACACGACGGATGTTGATCTGACCGATTCCCTGTCGATCCGGAATATTTTTGGATATCGCAAGAATACCAATAATCAGGGTATCAATACCGGCGCGTTGCCGATTCTCGATCAGGGCGGTATTTCCAATCCCTTCCTGGGTGGTCTCGTCACTCAACCGTTCATCGTATATTATGCCGAGCAGCGCTATGTACGCGACTATATCGATAACGACTTCCAGATCATCTTCGATAACTCGAGCGGTCTGAACGGTATTATCGGCGCTTATTACAGCGTGGATGGGCCTGCCGGTCCTTCTGGCGATCAGTTCACCACCTTCTCATCGCTGGGCCGCATTCCGCCCACGACGACGCATGTGAAGAACCAGAGCTTTGCGATCTACAGTCAGTTCACGATTCCGCTGAGCGAAAAGCTGAATTTCAACGTCGGTGGTCGCTACAGCTGGGACAAGGCACAGTTCTGCTATAATCCGGGCAATCCGGCGACGTTTGAATCGGTTTCCTTCGACGAGTGTAAGCAGAACTTTGCGGACCGGGTCGGCACGCCGACTGAATTCAGCGATGGTTTCGGCCGGGCCTCGGTAAAGGACGATTATCCGACCTGGACCGTCGGATTCGACTACAAGGTGAATCCGGACTTCATGGTCTATATCACCAGCCGTCGCGGCGTCCGTCCGAAGAATCTGAATTTCCCGCTGTTCGAGTCCGATCCGGTGACCTGTCCGTCGGGGAACTATTCGACATCCTGCGTCGATCTTACCGGGTACCAGACGATCAAGCAGGAACGCGTAACCGAC
Organism: Croceicoccus sp.; assembly: GCA_029936705.1. Classification (GTDB taxonomy): domain Bacteria; phylum Pseudomonadota; class Alphaproteobacteria; order Sphingomonadales; family Sphingomonadaceae; genus Croceicoccus. Next base: position 4,117 of record JAPYSD010000211.1, read on the forward strand.
GTGGAAATCGGCGAGAAGCTGAATTTCAATCTCGGTGGCGGGCGCGGCCGGATCAACGTGGCTGCGTTCTATTCGAAGTATGAAAACGCAACGCAGTTCCTGTCGAATTCCGGCAATTTCACCTTCCCGCGCGGAACACTGGATGCGCCGCCGTCGTCGTTCATCATCAATGCCGCAGATCTCAGCATCTATGGCGTCGAGATCGACGCTAGCGTATCGCCCGATAATAACCTGACCATCGGGTTCAACGGCGCTATTACGCAAACGGACATCGACGAGCAGTTGCCAGTAAACACCAACGGCGAACTTGGACCCAATGTGGGCAGTTTTGGCAGAGGGCAGATCAACAAGCTGACCCCGACGTTCGCTGGTACTTTCAGCGCCAGCTGGATCGCACCGGTTAAGCCTGCAGATGCTGACCTTATCTTTAGCGGAGATCTCTACATGACCGCCGATTACGGCGGGCAGCAGGGTTTTCAGCTGGAAGGCTATTCTCTGGCCAATGGCCGCATCGATCTGAAGGGTATAGGCGGTTCGGGCTTCGACCTCGGGTTCTATCTCAAGAACATGTTCGATGTTGAATATCAGGCCGGCGTTTCGGTGATTCTGCCCGCTGCGCCTTACAACAGCCTCTATCTGGGCCCGCCGCGCACATGGGGCGTGGAAGCCAAGTACAGCTTCTGATCACTGAGATAAACGAGGTCCTGCATTAAGCGGACCGGCAGGGGGCGGACTTCGGTTCGCCCCCTTTCTTTTGGAAGACGTCCCACGGCGGCATTTCGTTGCGTTAGTGCACGACCGGCGCCAGCGGTTCAGAACATGGCTCGCTGAATCTACCAACCCGGGCTTTTCGGAACAAGAACTCGCCGCTCCGGCTTGGTCACGTTCTCGCGGACCCAGATATGCGTAAAGGCCGCCATTCGGCGACCTCGCAGCGAAAGCCAGCGTTACGGGCACCGGGCCGACCATGCGCATTCGCACGACCGGCCAAGTGAGCCTGTTAAATTGTCGCGATCGAGGGATGCTGCCCAGCCCAAGGCTTGATCTGGGAAAAAGCATAGGCTGCCGCGAATACTTCCGCGTCTGCCAGCCTTGGCCCGATGATCTGCAGTCCGACAGGCATTCCGTCTACGAACCCACATGGCACCGATGCCGCAGGCAAGCCCAGCACGTTGGCTATATATGTGTAATTGGTGCTTATGTGATCGATCGAATATTTGTCGATATAGGGCTGATCCCATTCACCATCCGGGATCAACGGAGCAATCGTTCCGACCGTAGGCGTGCAGATGAAATCATGGCGCTCAAACACCGTATCAATCCAACGCACCAGTTCAGCCCGCACCTCGAACAGGCGCATATATTCGTCGGCCGAGAACAGCTCTCCACCCATCGCCTTGATTTGGGCAAGCATGGCCTTCACCGGCGGTGTGAATTGCGCCTGCTTTTCAGCACTGAATCCAAGCAGCCGACCCGTACGCCGATAAGAATATTCGTTCATCGCTATAAACACGGGCCAAGCAGCGGAATCCGGCAGCGTAACGTCCGCGACTTCGACATTTGCGCCTGCGGTCGCGAACAGATTGGCAGCCTTCTCCGCTACATCGATGGCGCGCGGATCGCCGCCGGTAATGACGCCCCAGTCCCTGCTCCACCCGATCCGCTTTCCGGCCACACCTGCGCCAAGCGCAGAAACGAGGTCCGGCGACAGCTCGTCGATGGCGCTTGGGTCGCGCGCATCGCGGCCTGCCAGCACCTGCATCATGATGGCGCCGTCGCGGACATCCTGCGTGATGGGACCAGCCGACGACATGTGGACGCTTACCGGAGTGCGCGAAGGAATACGCCCAGCACTGGGCTGGAACCCGAACACGCCATTCAGTGCTGCAGGAATTCTTGTCGACCCGCCGCCATCGCTGCCGACGGCAAAGGGCGTGATCCCGGCAGCAACGGATGCGGCAGCCCCCCCGCTTGACGCACCGGAAATACGCTTTCGATCCCATGGATTGAGCGTTTCGCCGGCAAGAAGCGTCTTCGTCCGAGGGAACGTTGCGAATTCGGGCGTATTCGTCTTGCCCACGATAACGGCCCCTGCATTGCGGAGGCGTTCGACAAGGATTTCGTCGATGGTAGGGACAAGGTCCTTCATCGCCATCGACCCCTGTGTGGTAACGAGGCCTTTGGTCGCGTAGAGATCCTTGATTGAGATCGGGATTCCGTGAAGCGGGCCCAGCGTATCGCCGTTCGATATCGCCTTTTCCGCCAATGCGGCCTGCGCAAGTGCGCCTTCGCGATCGACGGTGATGTATGCGTGGATAAGCGGATCGATACGATCGATCCGATCAAGAAAATAGCGCGTCAGTTCGACCGGCGACAGCGACTTGTCGGCCATCATTTCTCGAAGCTGCCAAGCCGGAGTCCAAGCCAGGCTTTCCTCCGTCCCGGTTAAGCCC
>JAPYSD010000212.1 GCA_029936705.1 Croceicoccus sp.
GGCATTCGGACGGGCAGTCGGACGACCGCACCTTCACCCCGCAGATGAAGGCGGACCACCGGCAGGCGCTGATCGCGGGCTGGCACGACGCGGTGCGCCGGACGATCAGCCGCTGAGCTTGCCGGCCACCACGCGCGCGATCGCCATGGAGGAGGTGAGGCCCGGGCTCTCGATCCCGAACAGGTTCACCAGCCCGGCGCAGCCATGGTCGGCGGGGCCGGAAATCACGAAGTCGCCCGCATCCTCGCCCGGCCCGGTGATCTTGGGCCGCACGCCTGCATAGCCCGCCTGCAGCCGCGCCGGATCCAGCGCGGGCCAGATCCGCTGCGCCGCCGCCGCGAATTTCGCGTGGCGCGCCGGATCGACGGTATAGTCGACCGTATCGATCCACTCGACATCCGGGCCGAACCGCGCCTGCCCCGCCAGGTCCAGCGTCAGATGCGTGCCCAGCCCGCCCGGTTCGGGAACGGGATAGATCAAATGGCGAAACGGGACCCTGCCGCCATAGGTGAAATAGACGCCCCGCGCGTAGAAGGTCGGAGGCACAAAGGCGGGATCCAGCCCCTCCACCGCCGCGGCCAGTCGCTGCGCCGACAGCCCCGCCGCATTGACGACCACGGGCGCGGCGACCGCCGGACTATCCGCGCCGTCCAACCAGACCTGCCACAACCCGTCGGCCTTGCCGACCCGTGCCACGCGGCTGCCGGTCACCAGCATCGCGCCATGCGCCTCCGCCTCGCCCAGCAGCGCCAGCATCAGCGCATGGCTGTCCACGATCCCGGTCGAAGGCGACAGCAGCCCGCCTGCGCAGGGCAGCTCAGGCTCCAGCGCCAGCACGTCACGCGGGCCCAGGCGGACCAGGTCGTGCACGCCCGCCTGCCGGGCCCGCGCCTCGATTACGTCAAGTTCCGCCAGCTGCGCCGCGTCATGCGCGAAGATGATCTTGCCGGTCCGGCGATGCGGAACCCCGCGCGCGGCGCAAAAGTCATACAGCAGGTCGCGCCCCTCCACGCACAGCCGCGCCTTGAGCGAACCGGGCGGATAGTAGATGCCAGCATGGATCACCTCGGAATTGCGGCTGCTGGTCCAGGACCCGAACTGCCCCTCGCCGTCCAGCACCAGCGTTTCGCGTCCCGCCGCCGCCAGCTCGCGCGCGATCGCCAGCCCGACGACGCCCGCCCCGACGATAATGGCATCGACCGTTTCGACCACTTGCTGCGCCCCGCCCTTCCCCGATGCGTCGAACACCCGGTAAACCGCAAGACGGCGCCCTTGTCACGGCGCCAGAGTGGTTAGGCAGTGCCCGAAAGCTGCCAATCCGTGACCATTTCATGCCATTTCGGCGGCTTCGCGGCGCACGAAACGCGCGCTTTCGTGGCAGGTTTACGGAAAATGTAGCGGCGGCGGGGAAGCTTTCCTAAGGCAGCGCTTCGCCGCGGGCAGGAGAGCGCGATTGTTGAATTTGCTGCGTAGGGTCGACCGCTACAGCCTTGCCATACTGGCCACGGTCGCGGTCGCCAGCCTGCTCCCGGCTGCGGGTATTTTCGCGGTCTGGCTGGGCTGGATCGTAAAGGCCGCCATCGCCCTGCTGTTCTTTCTGCACGGCGCGAAACTGTCGCGCCAGGCGATCCTGGCGGGCCTGTCCAACTGGAAACTGCACCTGACGGTCGTCGCGGCGACATTCGTGCTGTTCCCGCTGCTGGGCCTTGGATTCTCGGCGCTGGCGGGTCTGTTCCTGCCCGCGATCCTTGCGACGGGAATGCTGTTCCTGACCCTGCTGCCCTCGACGGTGCAATCCTCCATCGCCTTTACCTCGATCGCGCGCGGCAATGTCCCGGCGGCCGTCTGCGCCGCCTCGTTCTCCAACTTCGCGGGCATCTTGGTCACCCCGCTGCTGACGGCCCTGCTGATCGGCGCCAGCGGACAATCGGGCGATACGCTGGCCTCGATCGAGGCGATCGTGGTGCAATTGCTGCTGCCGTTCCTGGCGGGCCATTTCTCGCGCCCGCTGACGGCGCGCTTCATCGATCGGCACAAGGGGCTGGTGTCCTATGTCGATCGCGGCTCGATCCTGCTGGTGGTCTATGCGGCGTTCAGCGCGGCGGTTGTCGATGGTTTGTGGGGGCAGGTAGCGCCCTGGCAACTGGCCGCGATCATCGGACTATGCGCGGTCATGCTGGCGCTGGTGCTGACGATGGTCGGCTTTGCGGCGCGCAGGCTGGGCTTCGACCGGGCGGACCGGGCGACCATCCTGTTCTGCGGGTCGAAGAAGAGCCTCGCCTCGGGCGTACCGATGGCGGGCGTGCTGTTTCCGGCGGCGGTCGTCGGGCCGGTCATCCTGCCGCTGATGATCTTTCACCAGTTGCAGCTGCTCGCCTGCGCCGCGATCGCGCAGCGCCTTTCGAACCGGGCGGATGAGGCGGACGAAGCGAAGGCCTGAAGTACCGGCCCGCTAACGGCCAGCCGGGCCCGCAAAAGAGCGTTCAGTTGGCCCTGATCTCGCCCTGCTCTTCAGCATGGACCATGCTGAGCGGCGACGCGTGCGGGATCGAAACGGACACGCTCGACACCTTCGAGATCGGCACGATCTCTGGCTTTTCGTCTTGCGATGCCAGCTGGCTGGACGGCGCAGTCAGCCGGTAATCGATCATGTAGCCGAAATGATCGGACAGCGGTTCGCCGCCCGATTCGGTGCCAAAGGGGATACGCGCCGCAATCGCGGCAAGCGTCCGCCGGTCGCCCGGCAGCACGTATTGCATGTCCCGCGCCCGCTCCAGCACCCACTGCGCATCGTCCGAATGCGCGTCGAACATGGATTCGGCATCGATACAGCCGCGCAGGGCCTCTGACGGGGCCTGTCCGCCGTTCAGCTTCGTCAGCGCGGGCGGCAGGATGGCCAGCCGCTCCTCACGGTCGCCCAGGTTGAAATCGCCCGCAAGAATCAGCGGGATCGCCGGATTGCGATTGCTGCGCAGGAAATCGACCAGGAAATCGACCTGCTCGCGGTACGCTCGCTCGGTCTCTTTTTCGGGCGCCCAGGACGCGCCCTTGCTGTTGAGATGCGTGGTCGCGATCTCCACCCTACCCTTGCCGGGCACGGCCAGCGTCACCAGCACGACGCCCTTGGCCGCAAAGCAGTCCATGCCCGCGCAGGCGCCGTTCGGAAAGGCGGCGCTGCTGATGCCGAGGATGGGAAAATCGCTCATCACCACCAGCCCGCTGTCCAGCTGGGGCGAGGCTGCACGGCGGCGCAGCGGCGCGCGGCGCGAAACCGGGCTGGCGACCCGGCGCGCCTTGGCCCCGCCGGTCTGATAGCGATAGCCCGCGCGGTCGCCGATCGCCTTCGCCTCGGACCGGAAGGCTTCCTGCAGCAGGACCACGGCGGGCTGCACTCCGCCCTCTCGCATGGCGGCAAGACGATCCGCGATCCGCTCAAGCGCGTCGGCGCGGCCCTTGGCGATGGGCCAGGGCAGGCCCTTTACATTGTAGGTCATGACCGAGAAATCCGGCCCCGGGATCCGCGCAGTTTCGATCGGCGGCAACGCGAAATCCAGCGCGGCAAGCTGCGCCGCGGGCTGGGCAACGGCCTCCCCGGCGAAAAGTAACGTGCCGGCCAGCAACATGGCCATGCAAGGTTTGCGAACCGATTTCCGCATGCGTCCCCTATCGATGCTCCATCCCGGTGGAGCGGTTCGAGTCACACCCTTCTAAAGCATTTGCACGCGAAATGCTGCAACTTGTTGGAAGTTTGATGGCAATTCGGTTGCAATTCGCGCTTTCCGCGCAATTCTTGCGTCAAACCGCTCAGTCGGACAGCGCCGGCAGGCGGCTGGCAAATACGGTTCGCGATGCGCGGTCGATCGACCAGATCAGTGTCGCGTCCCCCGGATCGATATCGATCGCTTGCCCATGGGTATCGATCCCGATGGTGGCGACATGGGTAAGCACACCGCCTGCCCGCGGCAGGGTGACGACGTAGATCTCCGGCTTGTCATGACCGCTCAGGTACAGCAGCCCGTCCTCGCCCCAGCTCGCGCCCGAGATGCTGCTGGGGGCAAGCCGCTGCAGCACCGTGTCGGGCAGCCCCCACATGCGGGTGATGCGAAAATCGTCGTCCAGCTGCGCGACAAAGCTGTCGCGGTGGCTGCGTCCTTCGGGCGTGCCGCGATCGTCGTAATTGGCGAAGGTCGCCCACCACTTGCCGTCATGCCGGTCCAGCGCGGTCAGTGAACCGGGCATCGGCCCCAGCGCAACCGAATCCTTGTGCTCAAGGGACGCAAGATCGAAGATCTCCACCGTCGAAAGCTGCGGCACCGCCGGATAGTTCGACGATGCGCAGACCAGTTCGGCCGAGACCACCGTGCAGCTGTTGAGATGCGGAAACAGGTCCTTGTCGCCCGTCCATTCGCCGGTGATCTTCTGGTCGGCGATGGCGATGCGCGTGATGGTGTTGTTGTCGATCACATAGATGTTCTCGCCGTCGGAGGCGACGCCCTGCCGCGCGCCATCGGCGGCGATCACGCGTTCGGACCGGGCCTGCTGCGCCATCGCCGGACCGGCAAGCGACACAGCGGCGGCGCAAAGACCCAGCATTCCCTTGATCACGTACATGAGCATTTCCTTTGGCCATGCGTTGCGGGTCGCCGATATGCCGGAATGATTGCGCTGCCGTGACGCCGCATCACGGCAAGGCGCGACATCGCGCATCGGGGCATGCACGGCCCTCACACCTGCGGCGCGATCGCTGGGCCGGGCGAAGCCGCGGCCAGGTGCAATGCGACATAGGCACCCGACAGCGACGCCCGGTTGTCGAGCAGCGCCTCGCGGCTGGAGATCAGCTGCCGCTGCGCATCCAGCACGTCGAACAGCGACGCCAGCCCCTCGCGGTAGAGCGCGTTGGACTGCTCCAGCGCGGCCTCGCTCTGCTCGATGGCCGATGACAGCGCTTCCTCGCGCTGGCGGAATGCGCCGATGGCGACCAGCGCGTTCTCCGTCTCGCGCAGCGCGTCGAGGAAGGTCAGCCGGTATTCGGAATAGCGCGCGTCGAGCTCCGCTTCGGCGGCATCGACCTCGGCCCGGCGGCGGCCCCCGTCGAAGATCGGGATGTCGAGCACGGCGCCGACGCTGGCGAGGAAGTCGCCGAACAGATCGCCCAGGCTGCCGCCGCCCAGTACGATGGATGCCGGAACGGTCAGCGATGGGCGCAGGTCGGCCCGTTCGATGCCGACCCCTGCCGCCGCTTCCTGCAGGCGCGCCTCGGCCGCAAGGACGTCGGTGCGCCGCCGCAGCAGGTCGAGCGGCTGGCCCACCGGCGGGCCGCCCCGATAGCTGGGGATCGCGCCGATCCCGCTCTCGCCCCCCGGAAGGAAGGTGCCGGGCGCTTCGCCCAGCAGCAGGGCCAGCGCGTGCGCGGCCTCAGCCCGCTGGATGTCGAGCAGGCCAAGCCGCGCCTGAGTCTGCGCAAGGTCGGCAGCGGCGCGCCGCACGTCGAGGTTGGCGGCAAGGCCGGCCTCGTACCGCAGGGTGACGACTTCCAGCGTCTGTTCCTGCAGCCCGGTCGATTCCTCCAGCAGTTCCAGCTGAGCGCCGGTGCGGCGATAATCGATATATTGCCTGGCGATGGCGGCGGCCACGATACGCCGCGCATCGGCGCGCAGATAGTCGGCCTCGGCATAGCGGGCGGCGGCGGCGCGGATTTCGGCGCTCAGCCGCCCGCTGACGTCCGGATCGAAAAGCGCGAACAGGCCCGCGCTGGCGCTGACATCGTTGACGCTGTTCGTCTGCGCCCCGATGTCGGCGGCCCCGTCCACGCTGGGCAGGCGATCGGCCCGCTCGGCGCGCAGCAGCGCCTCGGCCGAACGGACGCGGTCGCGCGCGGCCGCGATGTCGAGATTGTCGGCCAGCCCCCGTTCGATCAGATCGTCCAGCACCGGATCGCCGAACCCAAGCCACCATTCCTCGTCGGCCCCGGCCTCGGGCAAGGTGGCGGCAAAGGCAGGCGGCGGCTCGATCGCGGTCTGCGGCTCGACCTCAGGTACGCTCGCGCAGGCCGACAGCATGCCGGACGCCAGCAGCACGGGAATCCACCGGCGGATCATGCGGGTGCCATCGTCATGTCTTCGTCGACCTGCCCGATCTCTTCCTTAAGCCGCGCAAGATCGACCGAGCGCGGCTTGCCAAAGCGAGCGATGCCCAGGTAGATGACGGGCGTCAGGAACAGGGTGAACACGCCCGCGATCCCCAGCCCGCCGAAGATGACCCAGCCGATCGACTGGCGCGCCTCTGCCCCGGCTCCGCCCGCCAGGATCAGCGGCACCGCGCCGACGACGGTGGAGATCAGCGTCATCGCGATCGGGCGCAGGCGGATCGAGGCGGCTTCCTCCACCGCCTCGCGCACGCTGCGGCCCTGATGGCGCAGCTGGTCGGCGAATTCGACCACCAGGATGCCGTTCTTGGCCATCAGCCCGATCAGCATGACCAGCCCGATCTGCGAATAGATGTTGAGCGAAATGCCCGACAGGAACAGCGCCAGGATCGCGGCGGCGAGCGCGAAGGGCACCGTCA
>JAPYSD010000213.1 GCA_029936705.1 Croceicoccus sp.
GCGCAGGGGCGACCGGACGGATCGCGAAGCGGTGGCGCGGCAGGAATCCGAAATAATCCCCGATCCGCCCGTCGAGTCGCTTGGCGACATAGGCGGAGACGCCCATCAGCTCGTCCGGGGTGTGCGCGATGAACTGCGGATCGCTGCGCAGCGCCTCGTTGAATTCGGCGATCGTGCCGGTGAAGCCGACCTCCTGCATGATAGCGCGCATCTCGCCCTCGATCCGCGCAACCTCGGACAGGCCGATCTGGTGGATCTCCTCCGCGCTCAGGTCCAGCGTGGTGTATTTGCGGATCTGCTGCGCATAGAACGCCTTGCCGCCCGGCATCTCGGTCGCGGCCAGCGTGCTGCGCGTTCCCGGCAGATATTCTTCCCGCATGAAGGACAGCAGGTCGCGATAGGCGGGCACGATGCTGTCTGCGACCGCTGCCTCCGCCTCAGCGCGCAGGCGCTCTTGCTCGGCGGCGGGGATGCTGGCGGGCATCTGCTCGAACGCGTTCAGGAACGGATTGCCCTCGGCGCTCGTGTAAGGCTCGATCGACGCCTCGCGCCCTTCCAGCGAAACGCGCGGCACGCTGAAGCCGCGCTGCAATCCGACGCGCGCATTGGCGACATGCTCGGCGAAATAGCGCGGCACGTCGCGCATGCGGGCGATGTAGTTCTCGTAGTCCTGGACACTGGTATAGGGCGAACGCGCGTCGAGATAGGTCCAGAAATTGCTGTCCGAATTGAACGGCATCTCGAACGCGCGATATTCCGCGTCGCCGATCCGCTCTTCCAACAGCGCGCGGAACACCGCGGCATTGACCGCTTCCGTGCCGGAAAGCCGCGCCGCGGGGATCGCGTCCAGCCGTGCCAGCATCGTGCGCGCATGCTCGGCACGGCGGGCTTCGGCCTCTGGCGTTACAGAGGGCATGCGCGGCCCGGCCTCGCTGCGGCCATCGGCCTTCTCGATCCGCTGGCGGTCGGCAATGACCCAGGCATGATCGGCTTCGTAAAGCGCCTGCAATCGCGCATCCGCGCTGGCCTCTGCCGGGGCCTGCGCCGCGTTATCGGGGGAAGACTGGCCAAAAGCGGTCGGGGCGAAAGCGGGCAGGGCCGGGGTGAGCAGGGCGGCGAGCGGCAGGATCAGTCGGTGCATCCGCCGTGTCATGCGCTGGCCCGGCGCCGGACGCAAGCGCGCGTCCGGATTTGGCGGGCGTCCGGAATTGGCGTGCGGATTTGAGCGCGAGTCAGGCCGCGGCGGTACGGGCCGCGGTCTCTGCCGCCAGCTCGGCCAATAGCGAGGCGGGCGGCTGGAACACCGCCTGCTTGAACGGGATCCGGCGCGGATCGACCGACAGGGCGATCTTCTCGGGCATGCGCGCCTTGTCGCTCACCCGCCGGAAATCGCGCAACGATGTGCCCGCCGGGGCCGAATCCATGTTGGGCGCGCCGCGGCCCTCGCGCACGTCGGCGATGTTGATGGTGCGGAAATCGATGCTGAAGCGCGTGCGTCCGCTTTCGTTCGGGACGGTCGAATGCAGCTGCTGGCCCGAGAACATGATCGCGCCGCCCACCGGCGCGACCAGCCGGACCGACGGCGTGTCGGTCGGCGGGGGATCCTGCGTGATGTGGGGCTGGGGGCGGGTGTCCTTCTTCACCTGCTTCGCCGCCGCGCCGCGCGCCACGCGGTTGTATTCGTAATAATCGAACTCGCCCGAGCTGTTCGCGATCGGGCGGTCCCACCAGGCCGGGTGGAACGCCATCGTGTTGCCGCTCTCGATCTCGTAGATCGGCAGCCACCAGTTCACCTGCTGCATGGGCGCCGACCACCAGGTGTCACGGTGCATCGGAAACGCATAGCCCACGCCCGAGCTGAGATAGCCGTGGCTGGTCACGCCGCGCAGGCGCGGAACGTCGAGATAGGTTTCCTTCGTGTCCAGCCCCATCTCCTCGATGACCGCGCACAGCAGTTCCCAGGTGCGGGGATGGTGGATGAAGCGCGGCTTGATCGGGGCGAACAGCTCGACGAAGCGTTCGACGGGCACGCGGTGCTGGATCGTTTCCGGATCATCGTCGCCAAAGCCCGCGACCAGCAGTTCGCGCGCCCAGTCGGCCAGCGCCTGCATCGCGGGCCGCGACGATATGACATGGATGTCGCCTGCATAGATCTGCGCGCGGCGATCCTGGTCGCCGGGTCGCGCATCGTAGTGAATGGCCGTCAAGCTGCACCTCGCCCGATTTCTCTTGCGACCGGGCTAGCGCAGCGGCAGGAAAACACCAGCGATCATGAGGTTAGGTCAGCATCTTTCGAGTTATCCAGCCCGGAAAATAACGCTAAGCCCCGCGCCGCGCGCGTTGCGGAAAGCGGATGTTTTATTGTCCTACGCCGCGCCTGCGCCCTAACACGGCGACCGGACCAGCGGGTCCGAAGGCTCTTTCATCCCGTGGATTTTCCCGCACCCCGCAGGTGTCAACCACATGCCCGGAAACCGCGCTATTACGCGCCTTTCGGCAGGGTGACAGCGGTTGTAGGATGTGTCGCCTGTGTCAACCGGCGGCGGGCGGCCTGGCGAGCGGCCCGATCAGCCCTCGGCCGCGATCCTGGCCGCGGTTTCGCGGATCAGCGTGATCATGTTGGGCACGCCCTGCGTCCGGTTCGACGACAGCTGATTGCGCAGGTCAAAGGGCGCCAGCGCCGCTTCGATGTCGGTATCGGCCACCTCGGCGGCGGGGCGGTCCTGCACCGCCGCGATGACCAGCGCGACAATGCCCTTGGTGATCGCGGCATTGCTATCGGCCATGAAATGCAGCCGTTCGCCTTCGGTGCGCGTCGGATAGACCCAGACGGCGGCGGAACAGCCCTTTACCTGCGTCGCCTCGGTCTTCAGCGCGGCGGGCATGGGTTCCAGTTCGCGGCCCAGCTCGATCAGCAGCCGGTACCGTTCGTCGCCCTCGAGGAACTCGTATTCCTCGGCAATGTCGTCGATGGATCGCATGCAGGCGGCGCTAGCCCCGACCGCGTAGCGCCGCAAGGGGGGTTAGAGGTCGACCCCGCTGGCAATCGCTTCCAGCCTGCGAACCCGTTCCCTCAGGTCGGCCAGCTCGATCCGCGCGGCGGCGGGCGCGTCGCCGATATCGCGGTCGGGAATCAGGCCCGCTTCGCCGCGGCCGATCTCGGCCTCGCGCATCTTCAGCGCCAGCCAGCCCTGCCAGCCATACAGCAGCGCGGCGGTCACGATGGTCAGCCCCGCCAGTGCGAACAGGGCCATGGAACTGATTTCGAAGCTCATGGATCAGCCTCCTCTCAGCGGTCGCGCAGCAGCTCGATCTCTTCGGCGAGGCCGAGCTTCTGGCGTTCGTCGGTGGCAATGCGTTCCAGCACGTGCACACGCTCCTTCAGCTCGGCGATCTCGGCGCGAAGCCGCTCCTCGTCCTCGCGCGGCAGGCCTTCCGGCCGGGGCCGCAGCTTGCCGCTCCTGTCGGTATAGAGCCCGTCGCGGTGGTCGCGCCGACCCTTGATCATCTGCGTGACCGAAACGATCAGCACGATCAGGATGATGGCGGTCCAGAAACTCATTTGAACTGTCCTTCCCGGTCGGGCGAGCGGGTTTCCGAAGAGCGCAGGGCCTCGATCTCGTGCGTCAGGTGATAGCCGCTGTCGGTGACGATGCGCTCGACATTGCCAAGGCGGTCCTTGACCGAGCCCAGCTCGGCGCGCAGCTGCGCGTTTTCCTGGCTCGCCAGCTTCAGCCGCTCGATCGTCTCGCTGTCCTTCTTGGGATAGACCGCCTTGCCCCAGCTGTTTTCCAGCGGATAGCCATGGCGGACCCGGATCGCGGTGTTCACCACCCAGGCGACACAGAAGGACACGATACCGACGCCAAGGACGGCAGGCGTGATCAGGTCTTCCATCGTTACACCTCGTGACGCGGCTGGACGGCGGTGTTGAGGCGCTGGTCGCTTTCCTCTTCACGCAGCGCCTCGATCTGGCGAGCGATGTCGGTGCCCTTGTCGGTGATGATCCGCTCCAGCACGCGAACCCGCTCTTCCAGCTGGGCGGTGTGCTGCGCATATTGCGCCGCCTTTTCCGCCGTGACGTTCATGTTCAGTTCGGCCATCTTGGACTGGTGCTTCGTCCACACGATCAGGCAGATCATGATGAAGGGAGCAAGCGGTATCAAAAGTGCAAGTGCATCGGTCATCGTTCAATGCCTTTCGTGAAAGTGGGACCTCAGCGCAGCTTCTCGATCTCGTTCGAAAGCTGGCGATTGCCGCTGACGTAGAACTCCTCGACATGGGCCAGGCGGCGGTCGATGTCGCGGAACCGGGCCTTCACCTCGCGGGCCGAGCGGGTCGGCGACTGGCGCACGCCCTGCCAGAACTGCTGTTCCTGGCGGTCGGTGTAGAGGTGGGCCGGCTTGTTCGGCGCCATCATGCCCATCGCGATATAGATCAGGATCGGCCAGCCCATGGTGATGGTGGCGATCAGGAAGCCGAGGCGGATCCAGATCGCGTCGATCCCGGTATAGTCGGCAAGGCCGGCACTGACGCCCAGGAACTTGCCGTTCACCTTGTCACGGTAAAAACGGGTACGTTCGGTGCTGCTCATTGTGCGTTCCTTTCCTTGATCATGCGCTCCAGCTCGGCCAGCTTCACATTGTCGGCTTCCTGATCGGCGATCAGGCGCGGCTTGGAGAATTCGTCGTGGTCGGAGGCGACAAGGCGCTCGACCGTGTCCATCCGTTCGTCGAGACGGCGAGCGAGCTTGTACAGCTCGTCCAGCATCGCCTCGTCGCCCTGGGTCAGCGTGGGGGCGGTTTTCCACTTGGTGACATAGTGGAAGACCAGCGCCGGCAGGACGACGAAGATACAGATAATTGCAAGCACACCTTCCACGGGTCAGTCCTCCTTCTTCTCGTTCTGGCCGCCCATGGAGCGCTTGAGCGCCTCCAGTTCCTCGTCGACCTTGTCGACGGCGGACAGCCCCTCGATCTGTTCGGCAAGCGACGGCTCGCCCTTCATGGCCATGCCCAGCGCATCGGCGTGCCCCTCGGCATAATCGACGCGGCGCTCCAGCATCTCGAACCGTGCCAGCGCCTCGTCGACGCGCTCGGTCGTCATCAGCTTGCGCAGGCGGACCCGGTTTTCCGCGCTTTCCAGGCGGGCCGCGATCATCGACTGTCGGCTACGCGCCTCGCGCAGGCGCTGCTGCAGCTTGGCGATGTCTTCCTCGTTGGCGCGCAGGCTCTGTTCCAGGACGTCCATTTCCTCGGACAGCTGGCGGGCCAGGTCGGCCGCCTTGCGCTTTTCCATCAGCGCGGCGCGGGCCAGGTCCTCGCGGCCCTTGGACAGGGCCAGCTGCGCTTTGTCCGCCCAGTCGGCCTGCAGCCCCTCAAGCTTCACCGCGTGACGCTGCATTTCCTTCTGGTCGGCGATGGTGCGGGCGGCGCCTGCACGAACCTCGACCAGCGTTTCCTCCATCTCGACGATGATCATGCGGATCATCTTCTCGGGATCGTCGGCCTTCTCGATCATGTCCGAGAAGTTGGCGGCAATGATGTCACGGGTGCGTGAAAATATTCCCATCAATTGGGCTCCGTTCTGCCTCAGGCTGCTGCCGCCGCGAAAGCGGATCGGCTCATCGTCTTCATACTCTCGCTGGCGGCGCGATTCACCTTTTTCCCGCCTGGCCTTTTCGGCACGCTCGCGGTCGGTCATCAGCCGGGCCACTTCGCGGTCGAAGCGCGACGCGACCGCGTCGTCATCGGTCCACGGCGTGTCGGACAGCTTGCGACCGTCATCGGCGGGCGCTTTCTGCTTGTCCGTCTCGGGCGAAAGTTCTTTCTTGTCGTTCATACTGTCCTCTCGAGGATATCAGCTTCAGGCCAGCACATAGGCCAGGGCCGGAGGGGCCTTGGCCGGCGATACCAGCTTGACGTCGCATACCGGCGGGAACGAGCAGGCCAGGTCGCGCACTGCATAGGCGCTGAGCGAAAGCATCGCGATCGCGGCGAATATGCTGGTGGCCACAGGGCCGATCGTACCGGAATGACGAAAACTAAACATGATGTCCCCACATCTTCGAACTATACCCGATACATTGCAGGGAGCGTGCCAACTCTGAAAATATCGTAATCTCAATGGGTTGCAGATCCGACGCTGCGACGAGCACCGAAAATATTGCCAAGAGTTGGGAATATGCGCTAACTTCCGGTGCATGGATCGAGGCAAGCAGTTCGTCGGGCAGTCCAAGGCCATTCTCGATGCGGTCGAGCGGGCCAGCCGTGCCGCCGCGCTGTCGCGTCCGGTGCTGGTCATCGGCGAACGCGGGACCGGCAAGGAACTGATTGCCGAGCGACTGCACCACCTGTCTGACCGCTGGGGTGAGCCGCTGGTGGTGATGAACTGCGCCGCCCTGCCGGAAACGCTGATCGAAGCGGAACTGTTCGGACATGAGGCGGGTGCCTTCACGGGCGCTTCCAAGGCCCGGACCGGCCGGTTCGAGGAGGCGGACGGCGGTACGTTGTTCCTCGACGAGCTTGGCACCTTGTCGATGGCTGCG
>JAPYSD010000737.1 GCA_029936705.1 Croceicoccus sp.
GGGGGAGACGCTGGGCATCGTGGGCGAATCCGGTTCGGGCAAGTCGGTCACCTGCTATTCGCTGATGAAGCTGATCCCCGAACCGCCGGGCCGGATCGAAAGCGGCACCGCGTTCTTCGACGGGCGCGACCTGCTGCAGATGAGCGCGCGCGAACTGCGCAAGGTGCGCGGCAACCGGATCAGCATGATCTTTCAGGATCCGATGACCTCGCTCAATCCCTATCTGCGGATCAGCACCCAGCTGGTGGAGGCGCTGCGCATCCACCAGGACATCGACAAGAAAGCCGCGCTGAACAAGGCGATCGCCGCGCTGGAGGAAGTGGGCATCCCCGGTGCCAGCACCCGCGTTCACCAGTACCCGCACGAGTTTTCGGGCGGCATGCGCCAGCGCGTGATGATCGCGATGGCGCTGATCACCGAACCCGACCTGCTGATCGCGGACGAACCGACGACCGCGCTGGACGTGACGGTGCAGGCGCAGATCCTCGACATCATCAAGGAACGGCAGGAACGGCTTGGCACCGCCGTCATCCTCGTCACCCACGACCTGGGCGTGGTCGCGGGCACCTGCGACAAGGTGAACGTGATGTATGGCGGCAAGCTGATGGAAAGCGGCACGGCGGAGCAGGTCTTCTACGAGCCGATGCACCCCTATACCCGCGCCTTGCAGAAGACGATCCCGTCGCTGCAGACCAAGGGCGCGGAGCTATATACCATCCCCGGACTGCCGCCAGACGTGTCGAAGCCGATCCACGGCTGCGCGTTCTTCCCGCGCTGCCCCTATCCCAAGGTGGCGCGGCCCGAAGGCGACCGGCCGCAGCTGGTGGACAAGGGCGACGGCCATTGCTTCGCCGATTGCCGTTTCTGCGATTCCAGCGCGCCGATCGAAACCGTGCTGCCCAAGCATGACAAGGGCGACATCGAAGCAATCGAAGGGGAGGGCGCGGCATGAGCGATTTCCTCGTCCTCGACGATGTGAAGACCCATTTCGACCTGGGCAACAAGTCGTTCAGCCGCGCCAGCAAGGGCGTGGTGAAGGCGGTCGACGGCATCTCGCTGACCATTCACGAAGGCGAGATCCTGGGACTGGTGGGCGAATCCGGCTGCGGCAAGTCGACGCTGGGCCGCACGATCATGCAGCTGATCCGGCCGACGTCGGGCAGCGTGTTCCTGGAAGGGCGCGAGATCAGCGCGCTTTCCGACAGCGAATTGCGATCCGCGCGCATCGATTTCCAGATGATCTTCCAGGATCCCTACGCCTCGCTCAACCCGCGCATGACGGTGCTGGATACGCTGGCCGAGGCGGTGCGCACGCGCCACCCCGAGC
>JAPYSD010000738.1 GCA_029936705.1 Croceicoccus sp.
GGCCATATTCCTGGATGCCATAGTCGGTATCGACGCGGAACGGGCCGACGAACGAATTGATCGTGGCGGGATTGTTGTTGCCGTTTGAACTGAACGGATTGAAGGCCGTGTCGGGATCCGGATCGGCCAGCGCTGCCGCCAGCGCACCACCATTCACACTGAACGTCAGCGAGCGTTCCTTGTCGTGGCCATAGGCATAAAAGGCATTGCCGGACCAGCCTGCGCCCAGTTCCGCGTTCACTCCGCCCGTGATGTGATAGGCTTCCTGCGAGGCCGGAGACCGTTCGGGGCCAAGCTCGTTGATGAAAGAATAGGCCACGGTCACGCGCTCACCCGGCGCGCCCGGGTTCACATAGAACGGGTTGGATTCCGGCACATCGAACTGCGCGGTCAGCGCGGTGCGGTTCAACACGCCGTCGCGCTTGGCGTAGAAACCCTGGGCGTAGAGTTCGATGCTGTCCGTGATGTCCTGCCGGAACGTGGACGCCACGCTGTACCGTTCCTGTGCAGGCAATGCGTCCGCGCCCAGATAGGCGCTCTGCCGGTTCAGCGGCCTGCTGGCGTCGAAATCGCCCGGCGTGAGGTTCGTGCCATCGCCATCGGGAATGGCATAGGTCACGCCGCCCACGGTCAGATTGCCCGGCGCGGCATTCAGCGAGCCGAGGTTCGCTCCACCGAAAGGCCTGAAGTCGTCGGTGTAGAAGTCCCGGTCGGAAGCGGCCAGCGCGCCGCGGTCGTTATACTCGCCCGCGACCATGAAGGAGCCGCTGCTCCACGTCTTGCCGATCGCTGCGCCAAGCTGGTACTCCTCGAAACCGTCGGCAAGGCGCACGCGGGCCATTCCCTCGGCACCGTCGAAGTTGTCGCGCAGCAGGATGTTCACCACGCCGCCCACGGCGTCGGAACCGTAGATGCCGGAACTGCCGTCGGCCAGGATTTCCAGCCGGGCAATCGCCATTGTCGGGATGACCGACGGGTCGAAGAACTGGCTTTGCGTACCGGCGGCGGGCAGACGCCTGCCGTCGAGCAGGGTCAGGGTGGATTCCGCGCCCAGTCCGCGCAGGTTGATGCCCGTGCCGAACGTGCGATTGGCGTTCTGGTTGTTGGCCGATGTGAACGATGCGTCGGTCGCGCCGAAATTGAACACCTGCGGCAGTTCGGACAACAGCTCGGTTGTGGTCGTGGCCGTGCTCTGCTCGATATCGTCACGGCTCAATCCGATCACCGGCGAACCCACCGGATCGATACCGCGGATGCGGCTGCCCGTCACGACGATCGCATCGCTCCGATCATCATCCTCGATGCCCGCGCCGGCATCCTGCGCCAG
>JAPYSD010000214.1 GCA_029936705.1 Croceicoccus sp.
GGGGGTTGGAGCATCCCACCTCATATGGATCGGCGAATGCAAAATAGGAAGACCGATCGGTTCTGTCCGGATCGAGCACATCGCTGGATCGAATAAAATCTGTAACGATCGCCTCAGGTTCGGACCTGACGTCGCGGTCGGTTAGCTTATCGGTCAATTGCCGGACCAGCGAGTTTTCCATCGCCAGAACCTGGCCGCGCGAAAACCCCCCATGACGACGGACGGCAGCACTGGCGAAATCGGCCAGCTCCCTTGGGTCGAAATATTCGTCCGGAAAGCTGGAGCGGATCAGGCTTTCCACGGCATCGTTCGCGCGGATGCCGATGATATAGACAGAGGCGACGGCGACGGTACCCGCACCGGCCAGACCGCCAACCACGAAAGTTCTTCGATTGATTGTCATGTCGCTGTCTCGCTCACGTGTGCTTCACAGGCTTCCTGCCCTATCTCCTGCTCGCAATGCGTGGGCGCTTAGAGTCAGTGTCGGGTTGGCCGGTGCTCCTGTCGGGAACAGCGAACTGCCCAAGATCCGCAGGTCGCGCCATCGATGATGCAAGCCGTCTTGGTCGGTGACGCTATGCGCCGGATCGTGGCCCATCACGGTAGTACCCTGAATATGACTTTCGGTCGGGGCCGGGCCGTCAAGCTCGATCCAATCAACGGGAAGCGGGGCAAAAATCCGCGCGAGGTCCTGATCTGCGCGCTCCAGGGCCTTGCGCGCATAGTCGCCGATGCCACCGAAATGCGCGACCGGACGGGGGTCGGCATCGCTGCCTGGCTTCACTGCATTGGCTTCATCCGGCAGATCTTCAATCACCAGACGGATCGGCAGGACTTGCCGCCAACGGCCCGCTTCGAGTCGCATTCGTCCGACGCTGCGGGTTTCGATCAACGCAGCGGCGGTGGTGTGTCGGCGCTTCTCGTCGACATAGAGCGGGTAAGCAATGCCGGTGACGTAGGTAGAGCCCTGGAAGCTGTCCATCCCGTCGAGATAGACTCTTCCCGTAATACCGAGTTGTTCATGGAGGCGGCGCCCGGTTAGTGGGCTGGTGTCTCCGGATTGCTTGAGCAAAGACGCATTGAACAATCCATTGGCGCCCAGTACAACTTGGTCTGCCCGGATCTCACCACTGTTGCCATCAGCCGAGCGCCAAGCAATGGCGCGGGCCGCCCCCCCCTCGGTCAGCACCGCTATCGCTTCGCAATCAAAGACGCAGCTGACGCGGGGATCGTCATAGGGTGCGGAAAGATCGCCCATGATTGTAAACTTGGCTTGCACCGGACACAAATTGCAAACGCCATTGCCGCAGCATTGCGGCCGTGTCGGCGTGGCGCGGCTGGCGCGAGCTGTAGGCATGGGCCCGAAAAGGCCGGGCCATGCCTTCGACAAAGCCACTTCGGGCAGGCTGGGCCTGTGAGGCGGAAGGGGGTAGGGCGAGGTGCTCGGCGCAAGGCTGTTCCGAGCGCCCGAGATCTGCATCATTTCTTCGGCGCGGGTGTAATAAGGCTCTAGAGCATCGTAGCTAAAAGGCCAGTCCATCCCCTGGCCAAAGCGGGTTCGCATCTCGAAATCGGCAGGCAGCATGCGCGGCGTGTTTCCTGTCCAGCAATTGGAAGAACCGCCGAATCCCGTGGAAAAGCGCCATTTCTTGTTCGGATCGCCAGTGGTCCTGTAATGGCCATCAGCATCGAATATCGTGTCCTTGCGGCGCTCGATCCGCGCAGCGTGCGGGATATTGCTGCCGCGTTCCAACACTACGATCTTCAGCCCAGGCCGTGCGCGCGGCAGGATCGCGCTCAGAAAGAAGGTGGACGCAAAACCCGTGCCTACTAGGACGATATCAGCGGCATCGGGTATCTGCCGGGAAGGCAGCGACCGCATCATTTGTTCATGCTTTGGCCGCTCATACCCGCTGGAGTCGAAGGCGCGCGCGCGTCGGGATGAGACAAGCCATCGACTGGCAGATGCAAATGGCGGCAAAGTTGAAAAGCCGCACGCTTGAGCCGGCTCTTCGTGGATCGCTTTGGCGTGCTCCAACCCGCACGGCGGACATGACGGCGATTAGCGGCGGGGTCGTCCGGCCATACCAGTCGCTGACCACCGATGCTCAACACGGGCCGACCGCTCAGCCGTGCGATATCCTCGGCCTGCTTATCCTCGCTTTCGATGAACAGGCTTGCTCCGCTTTCCTGATAGACTTTTGCCTTGAAAGGGGCGTGGGCTTTTAGGCGGCGGCGTTCCTCGGCGCTGGGAAGGTCGATCATCCAGAGCTTCCCGTATTCGATGCCCATCGTCTTCAGCCACGCCTCGGTCTCGGGGCGATAGCGTTCGAGGCGGCTGGTTACTAGATGGGCTACTTTCAGCTTGGGGACGTAGAGCGGACGGGCGGTCGAGACAAAGCGTTCGTAGCGCAGGCCATCGTCATTGTCGGCAGGATCCGGATCGTGGCACAGCACACCATCGATGTCGAAACAGGCATCGGCGATACGTTTGTGCCGCATCATATTCCATTCGAACATGCGCGGTGTGCTTACTGTCTCGAAGATTAGGTCGAACCCGTCATGAGACTTTTTCGTTCCATAGATTGCGCAGACCAGCACTTTGTCACCTAAGCCGGCTGCATCAATCTCGCGGCGGATTTGCGCCATGGTGATTCCGGTGGCGACGGTATCGTCTACGACCAGCACTTTGCGCACGTCATTTCCCTTGGCGTTTACCGTGTGCTTGGAAGTTCGCCCAATCCGCCCGGCCCCGCCGCTCAAATAGCAGTCAAGCTCGACGATCGGGATATTAAGGTGGAGCGCGAGCATGGAGCCAGCAAGCAGGCCGCTGCGCGGGATGCCTACGATCAGGTCAACATCTGCGGGCACCTTCCAGGCACCAGCCGCAACCGACAGACTTAAATCTCCGATAGATCGGTATTGCATGAGATCCCCCAAATCAGGTGCTATTCTTACCGCAGATCGTGCTATATTGCCAATACCGTTGAGCCTGAAATTGGGACTAACCGGGAAGTAGCCGAGCAGGGAAAATTCGAGATAGACGCTACCACTTCCAAGCAAAGCCTGAGGTTGAAGGCGGCTGGCGGCGCGATCGTGACGATCGCGACCCAAGCCACTCGCTTCCTGGTCCAGATCGCATCGACGATCCTCCTGGCGCGCCTGCTCGCGCCAGAGGATTTCGGTATCTATGCGATGACCGCGCCGGTCGTCGCGATCATAAACCTGATCAAGGATCTGGGTCTGACCCAAGCCATTGTTACGTCACGCTCGATCAGCAAGCCGCTGCTCAGCGCGATGTTCTATGTGAACCTTGCCCTGTCGGTGGGGATCGCTGCGGTGATTGCGCTTGCCGCGCCGCTGGTCGCTACATTCTATGACAATGATGCGGTCATCCCCGTAATCCAGTTTGTTGCATTGGGCGTGGCGATGAACGGTACCTCTTCAGTGCATCGCGCCATCCTAACGCGAGATCTGCGCTATGGTACGCTGGGCCGGATAGAGGTCGTGTCGGCAGCGCTGGGCGTGTTGGCAGGACTTGCCCATGCGTGGATCGCGCCCGGCGCGCTGGCGATTGCGACAGTCAATGTCGTCACTGGCTTCGTACAGCTGGTCCAGTCATGGACAACCACGCGGTGGATGCCTGGACGGCCCGGCAATCGCACCGGCGTTTTGGAGATGCTGAAGTTCGGGGGCGGGTTGACTGGCTTCAACCTCACAAATTTTTTTGCACGCAATGCCGACAATGTAATTATCGGCAAGTTCATCGGAGCAGGTCCTTTGGGCTATTACGACCGCGCCTATAAGTTGATGCTGATGCCGCTGCAGCAGATCAACGGGCCGGCGGGCCGGGTGATGATCCCGATCATGTCACGGCTCATTGACGAGCCGGGGCGCTATCGCTTCGCGTATCTGCGGGCGCTGCGCATCCTGCTTTTGGTCACCATGCCGATCGTCTGCTTCTGCATCGCTAGCGCTTATGAGCTGATCCCGTTCCTGCTGGGACCACAGTGGACGGCGGCGTCCGATGTCTTCGTGTGGCTTTCGATCGCCGCGCTCCATCAACCGTTGACGGCGACGATCGGCTGGCTGTTTATCACACAGAACCGCACCGGCGAATTCGCCAGATGGGGTGTGGTAAATGCCGTGACATGCGTGATGGCTTTCGTGGCGGGCCTGCCATGGGGTGTCGTCGGCGTGGCCGCCGCCTATGCGATCTCCGACCTTGTTGTCAGGATGCCCGCTGTCTGGTGGTATGTCGGCCGCAAGGGGCCTGTCGCCACCCGCGATCTTTTCAGGCTAGGCCTAGACTACGGAGCGGCGGCGTTGCTTACGCTCGGCGGTCTGCTTCTCCTTCGCATGGGTCTGCTGGCGACCGGCTGGCCGGTGATCGTGGAAATCTTAACGATGGCCTCTACAGCATGCGTTTTGTACTGGTGCATTATCGCCCTGACAGCTTCCGGCCGCGCCACTATAGCTGAAGGGATCGAGATCGTGGTCCACCAGTTTCGCAGGCGGTTCGCGCGAAACCATGTCTGAGCCTATTCGCTATTGCATCAGCCAGGAGGTCAGGTGACTGCCGTAGAATTCTCTGTAGTAATCCCGGTGCACAACAAGGAGCGACACGTCGCGCGATCGGTGCTCTCGGCCCTTTCGCAAGGTCATTCCGCGAAAGAGATCATCGCCATCGACGATGCATCGCAAGATGGTTCGATGGCCGAAATTGCCAGGCTGGGAGCGCCCATCGTGACCCTTCGCCGGGACGAACCGGGGCCGGGCGGTTATGCCGCACGGAACCTGGGCATTGAAAGTGCGAAATCCGAATGGATCGCCTTTTTGGACGCCGACGATAGCTGGGCGACCGATCACTTGGAACTGCTTGCCAAGGCGATCCGCGAGGCGGGCGGCAGGGCCGTGAGCGCTTTCAGCGGTTATGATATCGTGACCGATACCCTTCATATGAAAGACTGGTTCACCCGCGCCGGATACAGGGCCGGCTGTTTCGACACGCGTGACATGCTCGACAAATGGCTGGCGGGCGGCTGCCCTTTTTGGACTGGCGCGGTCGCGATCCAGCGGCAGACGCTTCTGGATATCGGCATGTTCCCAGTGGGCCGGGTACGGCGCGGCGGCGACCGCGACCTGTGGCTGCGCACCGTGCTGGCTGGGCCTAGTGCCTACAGCGGAAAGCCGACCGCAGTCTACCACAAGGACAGCGACAACATGGTTACCCGTCAGGTGAAGTTTGATTTCCGTGTAGGGCTGATGGGCACGATCGACGAGAGGCTCAAGACTGAACCGCCGGAGATTGCAGGGCGCCTGCAGCAGATCGCCAATCGCGAGATATATCAATATGTGCTCAAGGCCTGGAAAGACGGCGACAGGATCGACGACGACATGGTGCGGGGATTAACGATCGGGGGCGGGCTTGGCTATTACACGCGGGTCCAGGCGATGCGGCGGCTTCCCATGCCTTTCAGCCAAGACTTCCGCCGCAGGATCATGCAGCGTCGCGACCGAAAGCGACAGCAGCATGCCGCACGGAAGGCAGTGCATAGGGCGCACTCTGGCGAATGAGTGACTCGTCCGGCCCCGACAGCGTTCGTTTCACGGTCGTCATTCCGCTGCATAACAAGGGCCCGCATGTGGTTCGCGCTGTGGTTAGTGTGCTGGAACAGACGTATCCCGCGTTCGAAATCATCGTGATTGACGACATGTCGAGCGATAACGGACCGCAGCAGGTGCGCAATCTTGCCGATCCGCGCATCCGCATGATCGCCCGCGATACGCCTGGGCCGGGCGGCTATGCCGCGCGTAACGCGGGCATCGCCTCGGCAAAGGGGGACTGGGTTGCCTTCCTCGATGCGGATGACCAGTGGGAGGCCGATCACCTTAAACAGATCGCGGCACAGATCGGCCCCGATATCGGATGCGTGTTCACCGGACACCGAATAGAGCCAATGGGCACGGTGTACCCGACCAAGACACAGTTGGCGATGCTTGCAGACCGCGATCTTTCCGCCGAAGATGTCATCGCCGCATGGCTAGCCTCGCGCCGATGCCCGATGTGGACTGGCGCTGTTGCCGCGCGCTGCGACGTTCTGGCACGGGTCGGCCCTTTCCGGGAAAA
Source organism: Croceicoccus sp. (assembly GCA_029936705.1). Lineage (GTDB taxonomy): Bacteria > Pseudomonadota > Alphaproteobacteria > Sphingomonadales > Sphingomonadaceae > Croceicoccus. The sequence continues at coordinate 6,131 of JAPYSD010000214.1, forward strand.
GGGCATCACGCGCGGGGGCGATAAGGACATGTGGCTGCGCATCGTGGCCGCGACGCAAAGCCGTTTCAGCCCGAGGCCGACTTCGCTCTTCTTTCAGGACACGGTCAACCGCGTTTCCAATTCGGCGAAGCACACGAAGTTGCCGGCGATCACCAATACCATCGACCGGCTTATGGCGGAAACGTCGATAGATCCGCACCTCCTCGGCCAGCTGAAAAGCCAAGAAGTCGGCCTTTATATCCGTTATAGCCTAGGCAAGCGGCAGCCAGTACCGCTTGGTTTCCTTCGGTCGCTTCGGTGGGGTGCACCGTCTGACTGGCGCCACATCGCTTTGGCGGCGGCCAGCCTACCCTTCCATTTTCGCTCGAAGGGATGACCAGCCCGTCCTTACGATCATGGCGTGGC
>JAPYSD010000739.1 GCA_029936705.1 Croceicoccus sp.
CCACCACCCCGGTCGAAATCAATGACTTGATATTTGTTCTTCCGACCGACCGCATAGAGCAGCTGGCGTCATCGCAGCTCATTCTTCCAAGTGGGGTGACAAGAGACACACCAATAATCCGGTTGAAATACGAAGATCCCGACTTCTACCTCGTCCATGACAGGCACATCGTTTCGAAAACGACGCTGGACGACGGAACTCCCTATGTCTGGCAGATCGGTTCCGGCCGAAGCGAGGATGTTGTGGAGGAGTTTGACGGGGTGAGGTTCGTCTGTTCGGAAGCCCTGCCAAACACAAAGTCCTGTGGTTTCAGGCTGGAGATATTCGGTGAGCCATGGGCGGCCTATGCCTATGACGACGATCTGGAAACGCTGCTCGCCGCGACCGAAAAGGCAAAGCTGGAAATCGTGCAACTGTCGACGCAGCGCTGATCCCGGAAGCAGTGATCATTTGTCGGCTATGGGGTCGTTAGCTGCCATCGATGAAAAATGTCTGTAACGTCCGCTTCCCACCCATTCCGGCCATTGGAGCAAACCAACTCAGCGCCGGAAAACAGCCGCAGCCACGGCAAAGCCGCGGCTGTGACGTCGAACGACAAGTGCGGGCCCTCCTGCCCGCACCGCCGCCGGCCGGGGCGCCGCCTCCGGCGAATTAGTTTTCCGCTCGCTTTGCGATGCTCAATCTAATTCGCGGGCGGCTTCCTTCGCTTCTGCCCGCAGCCGGTGCAGCACCGGCTCCGTATAGCCGCTCGGCTGCTCGCGCCCTTCCAGGATCAGCGCGCGCGATGCCCGGATCGGCAGGCAGTCGCGCCCGCGTTCGGTCATCGGGCGATAGGACGGATCGCCCGCGTTCTGGCGGTCCACCACCTCGGCCATGCGCCACAGCGCGGCCTCGACCGTGTCGCGGGAAATGACGCCGTGTTCCAGCCAGTTGGCAAGGTGCTGGCTGGAAATGCGCAGGGTGGCGCGGTCTTCCATCAGGCCGATGTCGTGGATGTCGGGCACCTTGGAGCAGCCGACGCCCTGGTCGATCCAGCGCACGACATAGCCCAGTATGCCCTGGCAGTTGTTGTCGACTTCCTCGCGGATCTCCTCGTCCGACCAGTTGGCGCCATTGGCCAGCGGCACGGTCAGCAGCGCGGACAGCGGCGCGATGCTTTCCTTCGCGCGCTCTGCCTGCCGCGCGGCGACATCGCAGCGGTGGTAATGCACCGCGTGCAGCGTGGCCGCCGTGGGCGAGGGAACCCATGCGGTAGTCGCCCCGCTCATGGGATGGCCGATCTTTTCCGCCAGCATCGCCTGCATCCGGTCGGGAGCGGCCCACATG
>JAPYSD010000215.1 GCA_029936705.1 Croceicoccus sp.
CGCCTCCGCCGCCGCCGCCGCCGCCTCCGCCGCCGCCGCCGCCGCCGCCGCCGCCGTCAAAGCCGGTCAGCCTGAGCAAGATCACGCTCGAGAAGTCGAACCCTACAGTCAGCCTGACGAAGAAGGACGGCAGCTTCGGTGAGATCGTGCTCAACCTGAACTGGAACGCCGGTACCAAGCGCGGCTTCTTCGGGGGCAGCAAGAACGTCGATCTCGACCTCGGCGTGTTGTTCGAGATGCAGGACGGTTACCGCGGCGTCATTCAGGCGCTCGGACGTTCCTTCGGCACCTACCACGCCGAACCGTGGATCGAATTGTCTGGCGATGATCGCACCGGTTCAGTCGCTGCCGGCGAGACTATCCGCATCAACGGCAAGTTCTTCGACCGCATCAAGCGGATCGGGGTGTTCGCGCTCATCTATGACGGCGCTCCGAACTGGCAGCAGACCGATGGTGTCGTCCGCATGAACATCCCGGGGCAGCCCGAGATCGAAGTCCAGATGAATGAAGGGCGCAACGATCAGCGCCTGTGCGGTATCGCTCTGATCGACAACGTCGGCGGCCAGATGAAGGTCACCCGCCACATGAAATATTACGCCAACCAGAAACCCTTCGCCGACGACATCGGCATCATCCTGCGCTGGGCCGCAGGGACGAAGGACTGATCTCAAATTCGCCGGTCGCAGCGCCCGACGCTGCGGCTGGCACAGCCATGGATATGCCAATGCTCAAAAACTTCTACGGCTCGATAATCTTCACGATTATCTGCCTCATCCTCGCCGGCGTGGTCGGCTACACCGAAAGCGATGGCGCCTGGGGCGTGGTCGCCTCCGTCGTCTTCATTGCCGCCATTCTCGGCGTCATGGAAACCTCGCTCAGCCTCGACAACGCTGTCGTCAATGCGTCGGTCCTGAAGGACATGGACGAGAAATGGCAGAACCGCTTCCTTACCTGGGGCATCGCCATCGCTGTCTTCGGCATGCGGATCGTCTTCCCGTTGGCGATCGTGGCGATCGCTGCCTGGGTTTCACCATGGGAAGCGCTCTCGATCGCGATCAGCGACAAGACGCGCTATGAAGAAATCGTCACCGGTGCCCATGTCGGCATCTCCGGATTTGGCGGCGCTTTCCTTCTCCTTGTGGGTCTGACCTTCTTCTTCGACGATGACCGCGAACATCACTGGATTGGCCTCGTCGAAGGTCCGCTCGCCAAGTTCGCGAAGATTCCGTTCTCTCCTTACATCGCAACCGCAGCCCTCGTGGGCGGCCTATCGCTCCTCGTCGAGGGTGCCGAGCGCCAGACCTTCCTGGTCGCAGGCCTGTCCGGCGTTGCCACCTTCTTTGTTGTCGAAAAGATCGGCGACCTCCTCGGAGGCGAAGAAGACGCGACCGGCAAGATTGTCCGCTCTGGTGCCGGCGGCTTCATCTACCTCGAATTCCTCGATGCATCCTTCTCGTTCGACGGTGTCATCGGCGCGTTCGCCATCACCAACGATATCCTGATCATCGCACTTGGCCTCGGCATCGGCGCCATGTTCGTACGTTCCATGACCATCGCGCTCGTACGCGGCGGCCACCTTTCTGAGTATCGTTACCTCGAACCTGGCGCCTTTTACGCCATTATCGCGCTCGCCTTCATCATGTTGATGAGCATCCGCGTGCACACGCCAGAGGTGGTTACCGGCCTGATCGGCGCAGTTCTGATCGGCGCAGCATTCTGGGCCTCTGTCCGTCATCAGAAGCGCTTCCCTCATGAATACGAGGAAGAGGGCGAGGCCGAGGCCATCCTGCCTACGGGTTCCGTGGTCAACAACGCCCACACCGTCTGACACAGAACGGGCGGGGCAAAACGCTCCGCCCGTTACCAAACCGGATCAATCCCGAATGCAAATGCAAAAAGGCGCCAATGCGCCGCTTGACGGATCAAAAGTCGATCTCTCCTGGACCGCCGAACCGACGGGCGGCGCCATCGACATTTCTGCCTATCTTCTCGATCAGTCCGGCAAGGTCCTGGGCGATGAAGGAATGGTCTTCTGGGGCCAGGCCGAAGTTCCGGGTCTTTCCCTTGCTTCAGGGGCGAAGACCGCATCGTTTTCGCTTGCCCTCGATGCACTGCCGAGCGCGATTGAAAAGATCGCCATCTGTGCAGTGGTCGATACCGCCAATGCTCCGTCTGCTCGCCTGGCAGATGCAAGGCACATCTCCATGCGAATGGGTGCGCTCTCGTTTGAAATCGACCTCTCGTCGATGACCGAACAAGCCTTGATCATCGGCGAGATCTACAAGCGCAACGATCAATGGAAGCTCCGCGCAGTAAGCCAGGGCTTCAACGGCGGACTGGCAGCGATCTCCACCCATTTTGGCGTCGAGATCGCCGGCGAAGCGCCGCCTCCCAGCATGACCCAATCGAATGCCGTTCCGCCGCCGCCAGCGGCGCCGGCTCCGCCCTCGGCGCCGGTCTCCATCAAGAAGGTCACTCTTTCCAAATCGGAGAAAGTCAGCCTCAGGAAGGGGCAGGGCAGCATCCGCGCCCTGCTCTCGTGGGAAGGCCGCGGCGGTGGTGACGGGGATCTCGATTTCTACTGCTTCTACGTCTTGAACGATGGCACCACGGGCAAGGTCTATTGGAAGGACCTGGGGAGCGTGGAAAAGGCGCCGTACATTCGGCACTCTGGAGATGCCCTTCGCGCCGGCGAAGAAGCCATCGTCATCGAAAGACCGGATCTCCTGCGATACGCACTTTTTGCAGCCTACAGCGCGGTCAAGAACGGGGCAGGCTCCTTCAAGAGCTATCGCCCCCGAATGACGCTCACCGATGCGTCGGGAAGCGAAGTGACCATTCCGCTCGAGAACCCAAGCGCGTCGTCATATTGGGTAGCCATCACGCACCTCGACTGCACGCAGGACGTCCAGATCGAACATGTCGAGACCTACGGCAAGAACGGTTTTCCTCACATGATCGCCGCAGAGCGCGCACCCCGCCTTCACCCGGATGGCAGCTGGGACGTCTCCAAGGGCGAGATCGAATTCAAGAAATAGGTTCACCGAACAGGGTCGTCGTCGGCGGTCGGCAGACTCTTCAAATTTTCATTCCGCCAAAAATGTCAGAAAGGACAAGTACATGGCAATTTCGCTCTCCAAAGGTGGCAACGTATCGCTGTCGAAGGAAGCACCCGGCCTCGACCGGATCATGGTCGGCCTCGGCTGGGACGTGCGCGCCACGGACGGCAAGGACTTCGACCTCGACGCCTCGGCGTTCCTGCTCGCCTCGAGCGGCAAGGTCCGCAGCGACAGCGACTTCTGCTTCTACAACAACATGAACTGCTCCGATGGCGCAGTCATCCACCAGGGCGACAACCGTACCGGTGAAGGCGAAGGTGACGACGAGCAAATTCAGATTACGCTCAGCAAGGTTCCGGCCGACGTCGACAAGGTCGCGATCGTCGTGACCATTCACGAAGGTGAAAGGAACAACCAGACGTTCGGCCAGGTCTCGAACGCATTCATCCGGATCGTCGATGAAAACACCGGCAAGGAAGTCGTCCGTTACGACCTGTCGGAAGACGCATCGACCGAAACCGCGATGATCCTGGGCGAGGTCTACCGCCATGGCGGAGAGTTCAAATTTCGCGCAGTCGGTCAGGGATTCGCAGGGGGCCTTGGCCCTCTTGCTACCAATTATGGCGTCAGCGTCGGTTGACGATCTGACCCCCATAAGATGACGCGGGGGCGCTCGCTCAACCGGCTAATGCCGGGGGCGGGCGCCTTTCGCGCCTGATAGGGTTACTACACCCGCCAATACTCGTCCATACAATTCGATATCCAGGGAGCCGCACATGGCTGTATCACTCCAGAAGGGCGGCAATGTCTCGCTCTCCAAAGAAGCACCGGGCCTTTCGGCCGTCACTGTTGGCCTCGGCTGGGATGTCCGCAAGACCGATGGTCAGGACTTCGACCTCGACGCGTCGGCTTTCATCGTCGGGCAGGACGAAAAGGTCCTCTCGGATGCAAATTTCGTCTTCTACAACAACGCTACTTCGCCCGATGGCGCCGTGATCTACGGCGGTGACAATCGCACCGGCGAAGGCGATGGTGATGACGAGACCATCCTGCTCGATTTTGCGAAGCTCACCGCAGACGCCAAGAAGGTCGTGATCGCCGTCACGATCCACGAGGGTCAGAAGCGCGGCCAGAATTTTGGCTCCGTTTCGAACGCCTATGCCCGCGTGACCAACAACGCCGACGGCGCGGAACTCGCACGCTTCGACCTTTCCGAAGACAGCAGCACCAATGCTGCCATGATCTTCGTCGAGCTCTATCGCGGCGCGCAGGGCGACATCAAGGTGAAGGCCATCGGTGAAGGCTGGGAATCCGGTCTTGATGGGCTGGCATCTTCGATGGGCGTCAACATCGGCTGATCGGATCTGCGCGGCGGCTTCGCGCCGCCGCGCAGATGCAGGCACATTCCTTCAGGACAAAATTCAATGCGCATCTGGTTCAATCGCGGCTTCTCCCTTGCTCCCATTGCCAAGGCAATGAAGACCGCCGACAGCATGCTCGAAGTCCTGGTAAGTACAGGCGAGGGCAGGCCCGTCTACGCAGGCCCCGACGAAACCTTCGTGGAGCCGGATCTCGAGCCTGACGCCTATGTCCAATGGGTTCGCGAGCAGATCGTCGCCCGCCGGGTCGACATCTTCATCCCCACGCGTCTTCGCGAACACTTTTACGGCGCAGACCTGCCCTGCCTCGTTCATTTCGCTTCGAGCAAAGATGCGTTCTCGATCATCGAGGACAAGCATGCCTTTGCCCACGCGACCCGGCACCTTGAATGCCATCTTCCGACCTTCCATGCGGATTCTGCCGACGAACTGGAAAGAAACCTCGAGGTTTTCGAAGCCGGCTATCCCGGGCTGCTTCCCTGCGTGAAGCCGCGCAAAGGCGTAAACGGCCACGGCTTCTGGAAGCTCACCGATCATTCGCCAGCTGCGCATCTCCTCCACCCGGAATTTCGCAACATGCGCAAGGATGTCTTCATCCAGACCCTGCGCATGCAGGAAGACTGTGAGCCGATCGCTCCGCTGGTGATCATGGGGTATCTTCCTGGCCCGGAAGTATCCTTCGACGTGCTCGCCCACGCTGGCCGGATCCTCAAATACGTCGCACGTACCAAGTTCGATCGGCATCAGCTCATTCAGAGCGAGCACCCGCTTGAAACCTACGCCGAAACCCTCGTCCGGCAATTTGGCCTGCACGGCGTTGTGAATCTGCAGTTCCGAAAAGCATCCGACGAAAGCTGGAAGATCCTCGAAATCAACGCACGCCCCGCCGGCGGCAGCGTTTATGCCGAAGAGTTCGGCTCGAGCCTGCTTGCTGACTGGGGCGGTATCCTTTCCGGCCGCCTCAGACCTTCCGACATCAAGAACGAGCCCATCGACCTCGAGATCAGCAAAACTACCGTTCACAGCATCGTCGAGAAGGAACCTGTCTCGTGACCCAAGCTCTTTCAGGCCAGCGCCTCGGACTGACCGACGATGCCGAGATCATTATCCGCTTCGGCGGCCAGCAAAGCGACAGGATCGCGCTAGCTGCCATTCCAGCGGGCGGGCGGCCCGCGGCACTCGAGCGGCTCAGCACGACCGATTGGCGCCTGGCATCAGCCTCCCAGCATGGCCCCTCTCTCGAACTGGTTGCCTACATTACCGATGACCGGCGCGGCGGGTTCGTCAATGCGTCCTATCCCTGCAGCATCACGGTCGATGGCACCCACTATGATTTCCCCGAGCCGGGCGAGCAGCTTGCCGCTGTCATCCTCGGCGAGATTTACGTGAAGAACGGCCAGCGGCGCCTCAAGGTCTCCAACGAAGGTTTCACTTTCGGCATCGAAGCGTTCGCTCGCAATCGCAATCTATCGAACGCGGACTTTCCGTTTCGCAATCGCCCGGCACCGTCTCCCGCACCCGCACCCGCACCCGAGCCCGGCTCGAGGCGCAACCCTTGGGATCAGCCGACACCTTCTCCCGGCCCCACCGGACAGCCTCTTGCCAGCGGAAGCGGCGTGCTGGTCGGTGAGAATCTTGTCATCACCAATGCGCATGTGATCGAGGACGGCCAGTCGTTTCATCTCGCCCGTACACGTGAAGCCCTGACGCCGCTCGCCATCGATCCACTTCACGATCTCGCCTTGCTCCAGGGACGGGTTACCGGAACTCCGCTACCGATCAGGCTCAATTCCCCGGTTTGGCTAGGGGAGGCGGTTATGGCGGCCGGCTACCCTCTGATGGAAGTGCTGGGCGGCGATCTCAAGGTGACCACGGGGAACATATCGGGCCTGACTGGCGGCATGGGAGACGTTTCCCGCTTCCAGTTTTCGGCTCCCATCGGCTCTGGCTCCTCGGGCGGCGCGATCATTGACGAGTCCGGCAACCTTATCGGGATCACCTCGGCCTCGCTCGCACACCAGAACTTCCGCGATCGCGGAAGCATATCCGAGAACGTGAATTTCGGCGTCCGCGCCTCTCTCGTCTT
>JAPYSD010000216.1 GCA_029936705.1 Croceicoccus sp.
TATGTCGACAACGGAATCGGCCCGATAAGCCCCGAGCGATATTATTCCACGGAATGGATGGAAGCGGAGCGGCGTCATCTCTGGTCACGCGTGTGGAACTGGGCCTGCCGCGAAGAAGACATCCCGCTCGCCGGAGATTATGTGAAATTCGATCTCGGCCGAGAAAGCTTTATCGTAACGCGCGGCGACGATGGAGCCATTCGCGCCTTCTACAATTTCTGTCCGCATCGGGGCAACCGTATCGTCACCGACGAGGACGGCGCCCGACCGCAGGGATTTGCCTGTCGGTTTCACAACTGGCGCTTTTCGCTATCGGGTGAAAATATCCATGTCACCGACCGAGAGACGTTTCGCGAGGATGCATTATGCCGCAATCGTGACCTGAGGCAGGCACGATGCGAAACATGGGAAGGTTTCGTTTTCATCAATATGGATGAGGAGGCCGCCCCCCTGCTGGATCAGATCGGGCCGCTATCCGATCATGCCAAACCTTATCGCGTCCGCGATATGCGGATCATGCGCCGCGTGCAGGCGGTTTGGGAAGCCAACTGGAAGATTGGAGTCGACGGCTTCAACGAGGCCTATCACGTTCACGCCATTCATCCGCAGATCCTTCCTGTGTTCAACGATTATCATGCGCAAATCGATCTCTATCCCAATGGCATGAGCCGCATGACGACCAAGTTCGCGCATCAGAGCCCCCGTATGAATAACGAGGGACTCAATCCCGCGCTGCGCGCAGCGATGGAAGAGGTCGGGCTTGATCCTGACATGTTCGAAGGACGTATGGAGGATGTGCGTCCAGCCATTCAGCAGGCGAAGCGGAACAGGGCGGAAAAGCTCGGCATGGATTATTCCATGTTCAGCGACAACCAGCTGACAGACGATTGGAACTATGACATTTTTCCCAACATCCAGATGGGTATGCACCCCGAAGGCATCAGCATGCTCTATTTTCGGCCGCATGCAACGGATCCGCGCAAATTCATCTTCGATGTGATCGTGTTGATGCACCCTCAGCATGATACCGACATCCTGCCACCCGCCTACATGGGCCTGCCTGATGGAACCGACCTTTCAGGTCGCGAACCGGTTGAGATCGAACATGTCGACTGGCGCAAGGGCGGATTGGGCGAATTGTTCGATCAGGATGCATCGCTGTTTGCAGATGTGCAGGAAGGGGTGGAAAGCGCTCGCTACGAAGGTGCGATCTTATCCGAACAAGAGCAGCGCATCGGACATTTCCACGCTGAATTGGAGCGTTATCTCGCGCGCGCAACGTCGAGTTAGTCAGGACCCATTGATTTGGTGGCATTCATGTCATTCAGATCGAACATGAGTAGCCTGTATTGACTAATTGACGGGCACATGCCGCGGTTGAGCCGTATTATTTGAGAGCCGAGCATTCTGCTTCCGGCCAAATACCGGCATTCACATCGACCGCAACGAATGTCCTCTTCTGCCGAAAGAGGACGACCAGTGCATAGGCAACCGTGGGGCAGACCTGCAGAAGCTTCGCCACGGACACAACAAGGCTGGCTGCCGAATATAGTCACGACGGCAGGCTACGCCCGGCCCACGCCGTGTCAGAAAGCATTACTCAGCGCGACAAAGGTAATCGATGCGAGCAATGCCGCAGCCGGCAAGGTTACGATCCAGGCGAGAGCGATAGGCCGCATCAGTGCCCAGTTGGTCTGCCTGTTCACCAGACCGATGCCAAGGACTGCTCCGATCAGGATATGCGTGCTTGAAACCGGGATGCCGAAGGTCGAGGCGAGCATGATCACCGCTGCCGCGGCCAACTCCGCGGAAAACCCGGACGCGGGGTGCATTCTTGTCAGTTCGGTACCGACCGTCTTGATGACTTCCTTGCCGATGAACCACAGCCCCGCGATCAGCGCCACGCCGAAAGCGACCATGGCGATGGCCGGGATGCCGGCTTCGGCCCCCACTTCCCCGGTTCGAAGGACATCGAGGATCGCCGCGAACGGACCGATCGCGTTGGCAATATCATTGGCACCGTGGCTGAAAGCGAAACCCGAGGCCGTGAAGACCTGCAACCAGCTGAACATCAGGAAGGTCGAGCGGTCGAGGGTTTCGCCTTTAAGGGTCTTGGCGAAGATGAAGGTTGCCATCCAGACCGATGCAGCGACCATGCCCATGATCAGGTAATTGTGGAGCGTGCTAAGCCCCAGGTGCATGTTCTTGAGGCCCTTGAACAGGAGCATCGAAGAGATGATGGCGGCGCCCATCGCGGCGATGATCGGCACCCAGTTCTGCAGCGCCTTGTGCGCCAGGATATCCCTCTGTCTTTGCTTGATCTCGTGGACGGCGCGGTAATAATCCGATTCCAGCTCGTCGGGCGAGTAATCGCCTTCGTTCAAGAGCTGGACATCGCGTATCATCATGTTGGTGTAGGCGACCTTCTGGATTTCGGTCATCCTGTCGAAAGCGGTCTTGTGCTGCGTCTTGAGGTTTCGGCGCTCCGACTTCAGCGCCTTGAGCTGTTCCTGCGCGCGGTCGTTATAGTTCAGGATATGATGTTTGATCTGGTGATACAGCGCATAGGACGCGACCCCTCCCAGAATGGGCGAGAGAACCCAGGACAGCGCAATCAGGCCGATCTGATCCCAGTGGACCAGAGCAAGCGCCGCGTCGCCATTGGTGATGATATAGCCGAGCGTGATCGAGGCGCCGACAATACCGCCGATGATCGAATGCGTGGTAGACACGGGCAGTCCGCGCTTGCTGGCAAACAGCAGCCACAACGCGGCCGCCAGAAGCGCCGACATCATGATGTAGACGAACTGCATCGGCTGAACGTCGAGCGTGTTCAGATCGACAATGTCCTGGCGAATGGTCGAGGTGACCTCGCCACCAGCGATTATGGCGCCGCTGACTTCGAATACGGCCGCAATCGCCAGCGCCTGCTTGATCGTCAGCGTCCCGGCGCCGACGCTTGTGCCGAAACTGTTGGCGACGTCGTTGCCGCCGATGTTGAACGCCATGAAAATGCCGAACAGCGTCGCCAGCACGAACAGCGTGGTGTTCTGATAGCCGGTGTAACCCAGTCCCCAATAAAGGAACCAGCTGGTCATCCCCACCAGCAAGAGCGCAAATCCCGCACTCGTGTACGAGACCCCAGGACGCAAGGTGGCGCGCGGCGGCGGATCGAACAACGCGTTGCCGGTAACGATGACCTTGCTCCTCAGAAAAATGCTCGCCAGCCGGGCGCTAGCTGACAAATATAACAATCCGATGTCACATTCGCGCCGTCGCGGACCGAAACGTCCTGCCGGAGGCCAAGGACGGTTATCAGGTGCGGCATTTCGCTATCGCCGATTGTCGGATTGGCCAGGCGTTCGGCTCACCGATGCGCTGCAGAACCCACGCCGGCATCGGTGGTTCGGCAGGTTCCTTCCAACCAGACGCGATCAGGCAGCTTGCCTGTGCCAGTCATATCCACGCATGCGCTGGAGAAGGAGCGTTTCCACCACGGCATAGGTTCGGTCGTTGTCGACATCGATCGCCTGGCTGCCATCCTGAAGGACGACGGCCGCGATCCGCATGCCGAAACGCCGGGAGATGCGCCGCATCGCGCCCTCCATGGTAATCAGCCGGGATCTCAGAAGCAGCAGGTTCAGCAGGCCGAACGCGTCGATGATCCGCTTCGCCTTCTTGGCGAATTGCCCGCCGCCGCGAAAGACCTCGGCGGATGTGAGCGCGCTGCGGTCCGCAATGCCGTAAAGGTTGCAGTTCGAATAGCCGTCGTCGCGAAACTGGTAAAAGCGGCGCTGTCCTTCGGCATGGGCCGAACGCACCGATTCTTCGCGAGCGAACGCCATTGCGGCATCGCAGTGCTTCAAAGCATCGGCCATCCGTTCGATGGACTTGCCGGTCAGCAGCGCGTTGTCGGCCGTGGTAATCAGGAACGGACCCGCCAGTCCCTGCGTCGCGGCCAGGACGCTGTCCGCGATGTTCGCGGCGGCAGGCGCGGTCCGGATCCTGCCCGACATGCCAAGCTGCGCAGCCACGGCGTCGATCTCGCCGAACGCGTCGGGCTCGATGGAAACGGTGATGTCGGCCACCCGCCGATTCGCGCCCAGAGTCTCGAGCACGTGGGCGATCAAGGGACGGCCCTGCAGCGGTATGAAACATTTGTGCGTCGTGCCGAAGCGCGCCGCCAGCGGATCGATTACGCCCATGCGCTGTGCGCCCAGGACGACGACGCGAAGATTGCACTGGGTCATGCGGCAAGGCTTTCAGCGAAATTGAGCACGCCCTGCCTTTCGAGGCTTTCGCAAAGTATGGTCTCGATCAGGTCCTGCTGGCTCCACCCGAGAAGCGCTGCCGACACCCCGAAGACCTTTCTGGACCAGAGATTGCAATTCAGGTTCACTTCAAGAAAATTCACGCTTCCCGTTTCGGGGTTATAGCGAAATTCGAAGCGGCCATAATCGAATGGAAAGAACGTCCCCGCCATGCGCCGCGTGAAATCCGCGATCGCGGAGGCCGCCGCTTCGTCTTCGAACGGCACGAGGCTATATTTTTGCTCACGCTCGACCAGGTCACGTTTTTCCTCATAGGTTCGCAAATGGGCGGGATCGGCCTGTTCGAACAGCATCATCGGCATGATCGCCGGGTTCCCGCCGCAAGTGATGACCGGAACCTCGACATCGCTGCCGATCAGGAATGGCTCGACGATCGCGTCATGGCCTTCGTCCTGGATCGCCTCGATCGCAAGGCGCGCTTCGGCCCAGCTGCCCGCGTCGCGCACGCCCCAGCTTGCCGACGACGCATTGGGCTTGACGACCAGCCGTTCCCCCTCGGGGCAGTTACCCGGATCAAGCGGTGCGCCCCTGCGAAAGATGCCCCATGGCGCCGTCGGGATACCGCGCGCGCTCGCTTCCAGCTTGGAGGCATGCTTGTCGTCGGAAATGCCGCGCAGGATCGCGCTTGCACCCAGGAATGGAATGCCCAGCCGCGTCGCCAGCAAGGGCAGCATCATCTCGGAATTCAGGAACCCGCCGCGATTGAGCAGGGGGAAAATGAAGTCGCACCCCGGATCGGCGAACAAGGCCTCGTAGCTGTCGGCCAGCGAGACATCGAGGCCGATGTCTTCGAGGCAGCGGCGAATCTCGCTGTGATACACGGCATGGTTGCCATCCTCGTGATGCAGGCCGCCTTGCCAGAACACGTGCTTGGCAACAAACAAGACATGGATCCGCGATTTCGCGTCCGACGGAATGCGGGCAATCTGGGCCGCGCCGAAAGTCAGGTTCTGCATGGGGCTTATGGATGATGGGGCAATGTTACAGCCGCGAGTGAATTGCTTCAAAGCCGTTACGCCGCGTCATGAAACGGTCGCTTCCAGGCCCTAGAGATCGTTTTCGAACAACAGCCTGTTCGCGGGGGCCTATCGTGACTGCAGCCAGTTTCCTTGCGCGCCTGCTGACCCTTGGCGGCGATAGCCGGATCACCGTTCCCAGGGGGCAGAACACGAATCGCTATGGCGCATCGCCCCATCCGCGATCGACGTCGGGCTATTCCTCCTCGACGGCGAACGACATCTCGTTGGCGGCATTCGGTCATCTTGACGCGATGATGCCGACCTGGCCGGAAAGCGCCTTGTCGGACCCCGATTTCTACGCCGAAAGGCTGGAAGCGCTGCGCGGGCGCCTGCGGCAGGGCTGGCAATTGCCCCATGATACCGAGATCGTTTTCGCCCCGTCGGGCACGGACCTGGAATATGTCGCGCTGGCACTGGCCGGCGGTCCCGCGACCAATGTGCTGATCGATGCGAACGAGGTGGGCAGCGGCTGCATATTGTCGGCGGCAGGCCGCTATTACGCCGAATCGTCGGCAGTCGATGACGCCACGCCCATGCACGCGTTGGTCGAGGGGCTGGAAGGCACCGAGCTGGTCCATTTGCCCATGCGCGAGCCATGCGGATCGCCCCGATCGAGCGCCTCGATAACGCGCTTGATTGACAAGGTCGCCGAAGACTGCCGCAAGGCCGGACGACAATGCCTTGTCCATATGGTCTACGGATCGAAGACCGGGTTGATGCTTCCCCATCTCGCGGATCTCGACCGGATACGCGGCCGCCACCCGGACGTGCGTTTCGTGGTCGACGCCTGCCAGGCGCGTATTGCGTCGCCCGATCTTCAGGGCCTGCTGGCCCGGGGCTGCATGGTCCTGTTGACCGGATCGAAATTCATCGGCGGCCCGCCGTTCTCGGGCATGGCGGTCATGCCTGCGGACTGGGCGCCTCGCGCGCCGGTCGCGGCTGGGCTGGGGCGTATTTTCAGGCGCGGCGAATGGCCCGCCAGCTGGAGCGGCTGTGACCGTTTGCCAAGCGGGGCCAATCCCGGCCTGCTGCTTCGGCTGGAAGCCGCGCTTTTCGAGCTGGAGCGTTTTCTCGCGCTCGACCCTGCCGATGTCGAGCATGTCATTGCGTCCTTCGGGAAGCATGTATCCGGCTTTGCTGACAGGCTCGGCGCGGGGCTGCTAAG
>JAPYSD010000217.1 GCA_029936705.1 Croceicoccus sp.
GGTTTGGACCGCATAGAGATCCTGCGGCGCCGGACGGAAGAGGACGAATACGACAACCGCGGCCAGCCCCATCGCGAGGATCCCGCCGATCCAGCGGCGCGGCTGCTCCGTCTTTGGCATGTCGTCATCGTTTGCGGGCCGCGTGCCAGCCAGGATGCCGGCTGCCTCATCCGTGGCGGCAACAATCCGGTCATAGGCCTCGGCATGCATTGGGTCGCGTTCGAGCCAGAGCGTGAAGCCTTCCCAGTCTTCGAACGCGGGATCCCCGGTCCGCACCGCCCAATCGAGCGCCTGTTCGCGGATCGTCTCGTCAGTCACCATGGCACGCTCCTTCGCATGCAGAGACGGAGACACACGGACTATGCCTCATCGCGGCGCTCCTTCCATTCGAGCAGCGCCCGATAGGCGGTTCGCAGATCGCTCTCAACTGTGCTGACGCTGATGCCCATTTCGGCGGCCACTTCGCGCTGTGAAAGGCCGTCGATCCGGTGGCGCCGAAGGACCGTAGCGGGCCTCTGGCCAAGCCGATCGAGCAGATTGAGCAACTGCGCGACTTCCTGCCGGGCAGCCGCCGCCCCTTCGGGAGAAGGCTGCACCTGCTCGGGCTGTGTTTCCGCCCAGTTCGCATCGCGCCTTGCGGCCTGAACCGTAGAGCGATGCCGGTCGATCATAACGGCGTTGGCGACCCGGTACAAATAGGGCAGCGGCGCGGCAACCGGACCGCTGTCCGCCTTCTTGATGCGCAGCCATATCTCCTGCAGAAGATCGTCCGCCGCATCACCGGCTCCGCGTGCACGCAGGAACCTGAGAAGATCGCCCCTGTGCTGCAGGTAAGCGGACTCGATCCCGGAAATCGGTATCTCTGAATCCGGCACGCTGAACCCGCCTTCCCGCCCATCCATTCTGAAGCCGGAGCATTTACTGGAAACCCGGCGCCCTTCAATAGCGCACGTGTTTAGCGTGGTATTTCGAGGAGGCTGTTTCGCGCGGAAAGATCGAGAAGCTCCGTGCGCACTTCAGCGAGTTTCTCCTGAATAGGCAGGTCGTGCCGCATAACAGACAGCTTCGTTCTTCTATTGGTTGTGTCGGAGCGCTCGCCACACCTGCCTCGCTTCTTAACTACTTTTAAAACGGTAGCTCTTGCTGAAGTCGACATACAGCGATCGCTCAAACGATTTCCTTGTCTGGCAAAGATCGAGCCGGCGGCCGACTGTCGGATATTTGCCCCTCGATAAGCGAAGCTGCCACTCGACTGGGGCGTCGCCTAGCTCCGTTATCGACCAGATTACGACGTTCGCTGATCCGCCCGCGGGCATCCGACCCTCGCAATAGCAGTCATTCAGCTTAACCGAACCGTCAGGCCGCAGCCGCCGAAATGTCGGTTGTTCGCAATGCGCTTCGTGTTACCCGAAGCGGTCATTCGATTACGTCGCGGACCCTTTGGTTCAATGGCTGCGAAGGCGTGCATAGCTGAAGTGCCGCTTTCAACTTGTTACGTGCTGCTCGCCTCGACCGATGATAACAGCCCTGCTGATCGCTCCCTGAAAACTTCCAAGAGGCTGGGATAGAAGTCTGCGATTTTCGTGTAGCCATCGCGGTTCTTCTCGTAGCGCCTGAGTTCGTCTAAGAGTGCGGGAACATAGACGAAGCCGCGCTTCACCTCTTCGTCGACCTCTGTATCCGCAGCATTCTCTCCTCGATCGGCAGCGGTTAGCCGCGCCGTAATCGCCCTGATGATGCTTTCATTGATGACCTGATCCCAACTGGAATAGCCCTCACGGCGCATTGCATCGCGAAGCGGCTCGAAGTTCTCCGCCGTTGCGGCGACGTGTGTGGCATGGCTCGCCGTCAGAGGGTTGATCACGGTATGGGCAAACTCGTGAGCGACAAGAGGCTTAAGCCGTGCTGCATCGCCGAAGTCAACGGATGTTGCCATAATTGCGTTCGGCCCAACGAAAGCAAATGCAGCGGCCTGCCCGTTCTCGCTATCAACGCGCGCGGCAAAACCACCATCGTGGAGAAGCGGTCCCAGAATAACCTGCGTTGAGCCGAGCGATGTTCCGAGGTAGGCGACCAAGGAACTCGTTGATGCCAGCACCGCCGGACGGGAATTTTCGACCATTTGCGCGCATTCCGGCCGTTGGGAGGAATAGAATTCGTCGAACCGACAGTCCTGCGCAAAATCACGGGCCGAAGCCCAGAACTCGGCTAGGCTCTCATTACCGCCAGCGCTGGCGATCACGCTGTCGGCCAACGGGAACCGAGGCTGAAGGGTCGGGGGCTCTGAAAGCGAAATGAAGGCTTCAGGGACATTGTTGAAGTCGAAGCCTTGGGACGAAAGCTCAGTGAATTTCGTTACGGCGGGGTGATTTTGGCAAGACTCGAAATACCTCTAGGCTTCGCTTTTGTAATCAGATTCCAAATAAGAAACCAAAAAATAGCCAGACATAAGCTGTATCACGCTCATCAATTCAATCCTGCTGTCGACGGTGACAATTGTTTCGGCTGATCTTGGAGCAGTAGGCTTGTCCATCGACGCGCACCCCATGAGAAGAGCCGGAGAAAGAAAGGCAGATATAGCGCGCATGCGTGAATCCCGAGGACAGCGGACATTTTCAGGCAGCCCTAGCTGCAATGCCGATCGGTGAAATCAGGAAACTTCGTTCAGGAGCGAAACGACCAGACTGGGGTCGTTAGCCGCCGGGGGCGGTTTTGGTCACCGGATCGAGCAAAGCTTCCATTCGACCGTAGCTTTGGCCGTGTCCGATCCCGACTAGAGGCGGTCGTCCAGATCAGCTACTGTGGATGTCCGCTTCTGGCGGGAACTGCTGAGAAGATGTCCTGAAGCCGACGGTCAGCAAAGCGCCCCACTCTCCGCCGTTCAACTTGGTTCGGTGCGTTCCCGAAACCTGCCATTTGTTCATCAAACTATGAGCGTGGCCGGAATGACCGCCGCTGGGACATTCCGGCCGTACTACGGTCGCAATTTGAATTACAGACTGAGCCAAAAGCCGCCGTTCATACGCGGGGATTTGAATGACCGCTATGTCGGACATTGCGGACATCCGAAGAGCCGATACTCTGCAGCAATGACGACGGTTCACGGTCCTCCTGCGAAATATCTGCACTTGAAGAGTGCGGCTATCGGATTTGGTGTCACACTTGCTACGATTGCTGCTCTGGCAGGCGCGCAGTTTTTGTTGGCTCCTCACACTGTCGCGGTCGTTGGCCGAATGGACCCCGAGATTGACGCTTGGGCAGTTTCCCAATTGCGATGGCAGCTTGGAAACTTATACGCGATGGTCACCGCAATGCTGGCAATCTATTGGATTCTAGTCGCCGTCGCTGCAAGGGGACAATCGCTGCGGATCAGAAGCGCGAATGTAACCTTGGCGCTCTCGGGCCTAATTTTTGCTCTGGCGATGGCAGTCGCAACCTTCGTGCAGGTTCCGGAGGCATTTAAGGCGGCTTGCGCGGTTCTTGGCGTCTCCGACACATTTCCACTGCTTCCAGAGGGCGTCTTCGGGTTCGACAGGCAAACGCCCTGCGAGGCCTTTCTCCGACGAGCAGTGCCCTCACTCCTGCTTGGACTGCCAATCATCCTGCTAGTTGCCAGTGCTGTTCTTCGAATATTTGCCTCTCGCACACAGTGATGAGCGATGTCCGCATTCCACCCCATTTCCGGTCGATAGCGCGTCGCGGCGCATGGCTTGAAAGCGGACATGCAGCTTTGCGAGATTTTTGTCTAAAAACGGAATGTCTGCAAACGCCGACATAGCCGACATTCAGCGGCTCAGATCAGCTCGCCAAAAGCGGTTATCGGTTCAGACGAACCATGGCGTCAGAAGCTGGGCCGCTAGCGGACCGTCCGCAATTGGACGATTTGCGAGTGTAATCTGACGTTCACCAACTACGTGCTTCCCCGCTCGACTGCCGCAGAATTTCTTGAGCTTTACATTGTCTCCATATCTAAAGAGGTTTTCGCGCGATCAGATCTATCAATGCGGATCTTCCCGAATGGCCTTGCCCTTCGCTGATATCGGCATCGTAGCTTTCGAGCAGCTCGATGTGCCAGTTCGCAAATGCACGCTGCAAGCCCTGTTGAGTGTAGAGATTTGCGACGTTCGACGGACCGCCGGTCCCGTAGCCAAGCTGCTTTTTGTGATAGCCTTCGAGCAGCAGCATGCCGCCAGGTTTCAGTGCACGATGCATACCGTCGAAGATTTTCGCGCGCAGTCCGGGGCCGGCAAATTGAATGGATATGCCAACCACGGCATCGAAAGTATCTTCCGGCCATTCCCATTCGGCCAGATCAGCGTGCCGGTATTCGACCTCGATGCCTCGCCGTTCGGCAAGGCGTCGCGCTTTATCCAAAGCCCTTTGCGAGACATCCGTGGCGACAACGCTATGCCCGTGCTCGGCAAGAAAGACGCTGTTTCGCCCTTCGCCATCGGCGACTGCTAGGACTTTCGACCCAGGTGTCAGGCGATGCACCTCGCGCGCAAGAAATGCATTCGGTGCGGTTCCGAACAGATATTCGTCCGTCGCATAGCGCTCGTTCCAGAAGGCCGCTTGATCCGGTTCAGCCATGCGCTGCTTTCCATGCGCCCATCGAGCCGAGAAAGACATCCAGATTCTCGAAGCCCCGGCTTGCGAGCCAGCCAGCTGCGACCGTTGCGCGCATCCCGCTCGCGCACATCAGGGTGAAGTGTTGTGACGGGTCGAGATCGCGATATTGCTCGTTGAGCTCACCCACGTAGATATGCCGGGAGCCGTCGATAGCGCCTTGCGCCCGTTCGTCCGCATCCCTCACATCGAGCAGGGTCCAGCCAGCTTCGTCGCTTGCCAGCCGCCGCTCGACTTCATCTGTTCCGATCATCGGGATGGTCCGCATCGACTTGCCCTGCGCAGCGGCAGGAACCACGCCGACATAACCGCCGGCAATATTGTCGAGCGCGATCCGTACCAGATGCGTCATGGCGGCTTCGAGCTGGTCTTCGTCGGATGCGATCAAAGCCACGCTCTCGCCCTCGCCGATGAACCATCCGGCAAAGGCCGAGATCATGCCGACTGGCAGGTTCATCGATCCGGGAAGATGGCCCGACGCAAAGGCTAGCGGTTCGCGCACGTCGACCAGGTGGTCCACTTCGATATCGCCGAGTTGGGAGAGAGACAGGCGCCTGGGACGCATGACCCGAGGCGCTGCCGACCCGCCTTGCAGATTGAGGCGCTCCATCAATCGGAAATAGGGTGGCTGGTAGTGGTTCTCATCGACCTTGAAATCGATAAAGGCGTCCCGGCTCTCGAACTGCAGACGCGGGTTATTTGCCCTTTCGTGACCGAGCGTCGAAAATTCGCGTTCCGCCATGCCGGAACCGCAGACCGACCCTGCCCCGTGTGCGGGATAGAGAATGACCTGGTCTCCGAGAGCCAGGATCTCCTCAAGGGAGTCGTAAAGAAGGCCTGCAACCTCGCGCTTGCGATCGGGATAGAAATCCGTGCGACCGACGTCGCCGACGAACAGCGCGTCACCTGTGAAAACGCCCACCGGACCATCGGGATAGGCTGTGTCGTACAGCACGAAAGCGAGATGGTCGTCCGTGTGCCCCGGCGTTTCCAGCACCTCGATCATCGCCTGGCCGATCTCGAACGCATCGCCTTCGTGCGCGATCTCGGCATATTCGACCGTTCCGTCGGCGTTGGGGCCATGTATCACGCGTGCGCCGGTCAGTTCCTTCAGGATCGGCGCGCCCGAAACGAGGTCTTCATTGCGATGGGTTTCGAAGATATGGGTAATCTCCAACCCCTCGGCACGCGCCATTTCGACATAGCATTCGCAGTCGCGACGCGGATCGATGACCGCCGCCTTGCCGCCCGAACCGACGATGTATGACAGGTGCGACAGTCCCGGCGTCTTGATCTTCTCGAGCAGCATCGAAATTCCCTTAATCGCGCGTCAAATGTTTCCGCGTCACATGTTCAGCCAGCTTTGCCATAGCATGTAAAAAGCGACCACGAAGATCAGCGCGGCAAACATCATCTTCAGCTTGCCCCCGCCCGAGAGCCGCTTCGCGAGCAACGTGCCGCAAAAGCCTCCGCCAACTCCACCAAGGATGAAGACGGCCGCCAGCACCCAGTTGACGAGGCCCGAAAAGGCATAATTGGCGGCCGTCGTCAGGCCGAAGGCAGTGACCGCAACCAGACTGGTGCCGATGGCGTTGATCATCACCATGTCGGTGGAAGCGATCAGGCCAGGTACAATCAGAAACCCACCGCCGATGCCGAAAAACCCACTGAACACGCCCGTTCCAAGGCCATAGCCAAGCACTTTGGGAGCGTTGCGGCGATTGCAGGCGGCACCCGGTATGCCCAGGTTACCGCGGTCGCGCAGCATCAGTGCACCGACCACGATCATGAGGATCGCGAAGAGAAACAGCAGCTTCTGGCCATCGAACGCTATACCCGCAGTCGATCCCACCAATGCGCCCAGAATACCGGCACCGGCATACATC
>JAPYSD010000740.1 GCA_029936705.1 Croceicoccus sp.
GTCCAGCACTTGTTCGCCCTCGTCCTCGCAGTGGCGCTCGCTCCATTCGGAACTGGCATGGACGACCCAGCTTTCCGGGCCGCCGCGTCCGGGCTTGGCATTGTTGCGCGCGGCCCAGCTGATGACGCCGTCACCCCTCAGCACGTCGCTCGCGACCGGTAACTTCCGGTCGAAGGCCAGCATCGCGGTCCAGCAGGGAGACGATCTTTCGCCCAGTGCCGCGCGGCCCAGTGCGAAGTCGTGGAGCGACAGGAACGGCGCCGCCTGTTCGGCCGGGATGGCGAGGACGAGAATGTCGAACGGCCCCGCCGCGCCGTCCTTGAAGTGGAGGAACCAGCCGTCATCCCGGTGTTCGACCGCGCGCACAGGCGCTCCGAAAGTGACGTCGTGCCCGCTGGCCATGTCGCGCACCACCGCGTTCATCGCGGGCACGCCGACCAGCGCTTCGCCTCCCGCCGCGGGCCATGGCGCGGCGATGCCGCGCGCTTGCCACGCGGCCACCGCCCGTTGAAAGCGCGGATCGCGCGCGGTGAAATATTGTGCACCGTGATCGAAGGACGCCTCGCCCAGGCCGGTTGCCATGCGCCGCGTCGACATGCGCCCACCCGGCCCCCGCGCCTTGTCGAACAGCCGGACCTGCCAGCCTTGCTCTGCCAGCCGGTCAGCGCAGGCGAGGCCAGCGATACCCGCGCCGACAATTCCAACTTGCATCATGCATTCCCGGTTTGCTTGAAAACAGGCCATTTTTCTGGACAGGCCGGCGCGCGTCGATCCGGCCCCCCTGTCGCGGCGTCGTTAGCCACCATCCCGGCCCAGGCGAAGAATCACAATCTGACCCAAAGGGCAAACTTCCCAAGCGCGTGCCAAGTCACTAGTCTTGTTCGCATGAGCGCGTCAGACCTCATCGCATCGAGCACGGTTGCAGCCGTCGTCAGCGATCCGCGATTGCCCGACAACCCCATTGTCGAGTGTAATCCCGCGTTCATTGCGCTCACCGGCTATAGCCGGGACGAGATCATCGGACAGAACTGCCGCTTCCTGCGCGGGCCGGATACCGAGACGGCGTTGACCGACGAACTGCGCGACGGCATCCGCAACAAGCGGCCCACCATGGTCGAGATCCTGAACTACAAGAAGGACGGCACGCCGTTCCGCAACGCGGTGATGGTCGCCCCGATCTTCGATGCGGATGGCCACCTCGAATATTTTCTCGGCTCGCAGATGGAAATCAATCCGCCTGCCGACGGCGTTGGTGGCGACCGGCGCAACCAGGCCCGCGCGCGGATCGAGGAACTGACCCCGCGGCAGAAGGAAATCC
>JAPYSD010000741.1 GCA_029936705.1 Croceicoccus sp.
ACGAACCCGCGATGGAGGAGGAGCGCTTCTTCGGATCGCGGGTGATCCGCGACCTTGAAGAGCTGAAGCGCGATTGCGACGTGATCATCGCCAATCGCATGACCGCCGAACTGGCGGACGTGGAGGACAAGGTGTTCACCCGCGACCTGTTCGGTTCGGACTAAAGCTCCACCACGTGGCCTGCCAGCCGGTCGACCTCGGACCGGTCGTGGCTGACATAAAGGATCGGCAGGGCAAAGCGGTCGCGGATTTCCTCGACGATGCGCAGGATGTCCTGCCGCCGCGCATCGTCGAGCGAGGCCGTCGGCTCGTCCAGCAGCAGGAAGCGGGGCGCACGCAGCAGGGCGCGAGCGATGGCGGTGCGGCGGATCTCTCCCCCCGACAATTCGCGCGGGCGGCGGTGCAGCAGGTGGGTGATGCCCAGCAGCTCGGCACATTCCGCCGCATCGGCAAAGGGCGCGCGTCCCGCGGAATAGCGAGTACCGAACTGCAGGTTCTGTTCGACCGTCAGGTGGGGGAACAGGCGGCTGTCCTGAAAGACATAGCCTGCACCGCGCTGTTCGGGCGGCAGGTCAATGTTCGCCGCCGCGTCGAACAGCCGCGTCCCGCCAACCGCGATATGGCCGCGCGACGGGCGCAGCAGCCCGGCGATGGCGTCCAGCACGCTGGTCTTGCCCATGCCCGACGGGCCGACCAGCGCGACCAGGCTGCCGGGCGAGGCGATGCGCACCTCGATGCTGCGACCCGGACGCGCGACCGCGATGTCGATGTCGAAGGCGAGCGCGCTCACAGGACCGGGCTGCCCTTGCCGTTCGTGCCGCGCCGCACCAGCCATTCGGACGCGACCAGCGCGGCCAGCGAAAGCGCGATAGAAATGATCGCAAGGCGTGCGACCTCTGCCTCTGCGCCGGGCACCTGCAGCGCGGTGTAGATGCCCAGCGGCAGGGTCCGCGTCTCCCCCGGAATGTTCGAGGCGAAGGTGATCGTCGCGCCGAATTCGCCGATGGAGCGTGCAAAGCCGAGCACCAGTGCCGCGAACACGCCGGGCGCTGCCAGCGGCAGGGTGATGCGGCGGAACACGTCCCACCGCCCCGCCCCAAGGGTCCGTGCGGCGCTTTCCAGCCGCGTATCGACCGCGTCGATCGAAAGCCGGATCGCCCGCACCATCAGCGGCAGCGCCATGACCGCGGCGGCCAGCGCCGCGCCCGTCCAATGGAACGAGAAGACGATGCCGAATGCCCGCTTGAACAGGCTGCCCACCGGCCCCTGCGGACCAAAGGCCAGCAGCAGCAGATAGCCCGTCACCACCGGCGGC
>JAPYSD010000742.1 GCA_029936705.1 Croceicoccus sp.
ATCCCGCTCCGTTGTGGATGCCGACGCGGATCGTGGCAGCCTGCGAGATGCCGTAGGGCACCTGGAAGCACAGCGCCGCCAGCTGCAGCGCCACCGTGTGCGCGGCCAGCTGCAATCCGCCCAGCGCGCCGGTCAGGAACGCGGCGGCGCCGAACAGGCCGCCCTCGGCCAGGGTGATCGCGGCGATGGGCAGGCCGATCTTCCAGATCTCGCCCAGCCGCTGCCAGTCGGGCCGCCATAGCCGCCCGAACAGATAGTGCCGCCGCATCCGGCGATCGGACTGGATGATCGCGACATAGGCGGCCAGCACCGCGAGCGAGGTGATCACGCTGGCCAGCGCCGCGCCGCGCAGGCCCAGCGCGGGCGCGCCGAGATTGCCGAAGATCAGGATCCAGTTGCCCGTGGTGTTGACCAGCAGCGCCAGCACCGTGATCCAGGTCGCGATCACCGCGCGGTCCATCGTCGACACGAAGATGCGCAGCACGTTGGCCGCGACCACGGGGATCGCGGCGAAGGACAGGACCGACAGGTACTCGCCCGCCATGCGCGCCACGACCGGGTCCTGCCCGGTGGCATGCATCAGCGGCTCTCCGCCCAGCGCGACGGCCATGACGAACAGGCCCGCGAACAGGCTCATCCAGAGGCCCATGCGGAACGAGCGGCGCATCTCGCGCAGCGCGTGCCGCCCGCGGCCAAGCGCCGTCGCGGCCATCGGGGCGACCGCGCCGATCAGCCCGAGCGAGCACCACAGCGAGATGCCATAGACCGAAGTGGCGAGCGTGATCGCGGCCAGCTGCTGCGTGCCCAGCTGCGCCACGAAGATCACGTCGATCGCATAGACCGCCATCTGCAGCAGGTTCGCCGCCGCCAGCGGCATCGCCAGC
Source organism: Croceicoccus sp. (assembly GCA_029936705.1). GTDB lineage: Bacteria > Pseudomonadota > Alphaproteobacteria > Sphingomonadales > Sphingomonadaceae > Croceicoccus. The sequence continues at coordinate 885 of JAPYSD010000742.1, forward strand.
CGCGCGGTCGCGATGAATTCGGTGCGCAGCGGACGCGCGTCATGGCTGCCGCCGGGGGGCGGGGCGGTCTGCGGTGCGGCGCCGGAAAGGGGGGACATGGGTATTCTCGAATCTCTTGCAGACAAAAAACTAGGGCGGCGCCTTTGCGGACGCCGCCCCAGAGAGCTTCGAAGAGTTTCGAGGCTGTGAAAGTCGCGCCAGGCGACTTTCGCTTACTTCAGCTCGACGGTGCCGCCGGCTTCCTCGATCTTCTTCTTGATCTCTTCGGCTTCCGCCTTGTTCACGCCTTCCTTGACGGGCTTCGGCGCGCCTTCGACCAGAGCCTTCGCGTCGGCGAGGCCCAGACCGGTGATCGCACGGACTTCCTTGATCACCTGTATCTTCTTGCAACCGTCGCCGGTGAGAACGACGACGAACTCGACCTTCTC
>JAPYSD010000743.1 GCA_029936705.1 Croceicoccus sp.
GGGTCAGGCCGTGGCGTTTCACCGCAGCTTCGGATGCGACGATCATCGCCGCAGCCCCATCGTTGAGGCCCGAGGCATTGCCCGCCGTCACCGTGCCGTCCGGCTTCACCACCGGGCGCAGTTTGGCGAGCACGTCCATGTCGCTAAGGCGTGGATGCTCGTCAGTGTCGAAGACGATGTCGTCGCCTTTGCGCACCGGGATGGTGACCGGGGTGATTTCCGCCGCCATGCGCCCGCTGGCGATGGCGCTGGCCGCCTTTTGCTGGCTGGCAAAGGCGAATGCGTCCTGTGCTTCGCGCGAGATGCCCCATTCCTCGGCCACGTTCTCGCCCGTCTGGGGCATGGTTTCCACGCCATAGGCCGCCTTCATCGCCGGATTGACGAAGCGCCAGCCAAGGGTCGTGTCCTCGATCTGCTGGCCCCGGCCATAGGGCTTGTCCGCCTTGCCCATGACATAGGGCGCGCGCGTCATGCTTTCCGCGCCGCCCGCGATCATGATCTCCGCATCGCCCGCGCGGATTGCCTGCGCAGCAAAGCCCACGGCGTTGAGGCCCGATCCGCACAGCCGGTTGACCGTGGTGCCGGGGATCGATTTGGGCAGGCCCGCTAGCAGCACGGCCATGCGCGCGACATTGCGATTGTCTTCGCCCGCCTGATTGGCGCAGCCCATGATCGTGTCGTCGACCGCGCCCCAGTCCACGCCGGGATTGCGCTCGATCAGCGCCCTCAACGGGATCGCGGCAAGATCGTCGGGACGCACGGCAGAGAGCGCGCCGTTCAGCTTGCCGATGGGGGTGCGAATGGCGTCGCAGATGAAAGCGTCGGGCATGAAAGACCTCAGGCGAATTGGCGGATGAGCGCTTCGGCCAGCGGGGCCGGCGCGTCGAGGGGGGCAAGATGGGCGCAATCGAGCGAGACATGCTCGGCCCTGGCGATCCCGGCGACGAGATGCTCGCCATGCCCATCATAGGGAGTGGAACTGTCCAGCGTGCCGGTCACAACCAGCGCGGGACAAGCGATGGTGTTCAGGCGTGGCTGGATCGCCATGTCGCGGATCGCCGCGCTGCATCCGGCATAGCCATCGGCAGGCATCGCCAGAATTCCGCGCAAGATGGTGGCGGCGACTTCGGGCCGCTCGGCCGCGAAGGCGGGAGAGAGGAAGCGGCCCATGGCCAGTTCGGCGATCGATGCCATGCCTTCGCCGCGCACCTTGGCGATGCGGGTGGCCCAGGCTTCCGGGTCCATGGTGGCAGAGGTGCAGACAAGGCCGATGCCGGTCACGCGATCGGGCGCATCAAGCGCCATCTGCAT
>JAPYSD010000744.1 GCA_029936705.1 Croceicoccus sp.
CTGGGCGCGGCAGGCATCGTGCTCGTCACCGGAGTCGCGCCCGATATCGACCCGCGCCTCGCCTGGCTGGTGGAGAGCCCGCGCAACCTGACCTTCCTCGCGCTGATCGGCGTGCTGCTGTCGGCAGAGGGGCGCCATGCCAGCCTGACCCTGCTGCGCCCGGTGCTGTTCGCGCTCGCCTTTGCCGAACTGACGCACCTGCCGCTGATGGTGCTGACCGAATGGTTCCGCCATCCGGACGCGGTGGCGCTGATCATGAACATGGCCGCACTGTTCCGCATGCTGTTCGCAGTTGGCATGCTGGTGCTGATCCACAATTTGTTCGCCGGGACGGAGCCTGAGCAGCGGTCCCGCCTTGGCCCCGTCACCACTGCTTTGGTGCTGGCCTGGGGGTTCGAGCTCAATCTCTATGCGCTGACCTACCTGTCGGGCGCGATGCCGCCGGCGATGGTCGCGGTGCGCGGGCTTGCGTGGTGCGCGGTGGCGGTGCTGCTGTACCGCGACGGGCGCGCGCAGCCGGAACGCCGCTTTGCCCCATCGCGCTCGGTCACGTTCCAGTCGCTGTCGCTGCTGGTCATCGCGTTCTACCTGCTGGGGATCTTCGCGCTCGATACCGTGCTGGGCGCACTGGACATCGACATGGGCGTCGCCAGCCAGTTCTTCGCCATCGTGCTGACCATGCTGATCGGCCTGCTTCTCGCCTCGCGGGGCCTGCGCGCGATGCTGCGCGAGGCGATCACCCGCAACCTGTTCCGCCACCGCTTCGACTACCGTGCCGAATGGCTGCGGTTCTCGCGCATGATGGCGGGCGCGGGCCAGGGCGCGCCGCCGGTGGGCATCCGCGCGGTGCAGGCGCTGGCCGAGATCGTCGACAGCCCCGCGGGCCTGCTGCTGTCGCCGGACGACGATGGGCACCTCGCGCTGGCCGCGCGCTGGCAATGGCCGGACGGCGACATTCCGCCCGTCGCCCTGCACGAAGACACTTTGCGCGCCATGGAGGAAGCGGAGGACGTCCTCACGCTCGACGCGCTGCGGGGCGAGGAGGCCGCCGGGATCGCCCGGTTCTTGCCGCCATGGCTGCTGGACGATGCGCGGGCATGGCTGCTGGTGCCGCTGCTGCTGGACGGTCGCATGGCGGGCGCTGTGGTGCTGGCGCGCCCGATCTTTGCGCGCAAGCTGGACTGGGAGGATCACGACCTGCTGCGCATCGTCGGCCAGCAGCTTGCGGTGCACCTGTCCGAACAGGCAGCGCAGCGCGCCCTGCTGGAGGCCGGGCGGTTCGAGGAATTCAATCGCCGCATGGCCTTCGTC